>JANZQE010000029.1:0-4825 GCA_038040705.1 Clostridium sp.
CCGGAACCTAGAGTATTAATGATTCAGGCTTGGGACAAAGCATCTATGAAAGATATAGAAAAAGCTATACTGAAATCTGATTTAGGATTAAATCCTTCAAACGACGGGTTGGCAATTAGACTTATCATTCCTGAACTGACAGAAGAGACAAGGAAAACACTTCTTAAAACTGTGAAGAAAACGGCGGAAGATGCTAAAGTAGCTATAAGATCTATAAGACGAGACGCTAATGATAAAATCAAGTCACTTAAAAAAAATAGCGAAATTACTGAAGATGAAACTAAAAAAGCTGAAGATACAATTCAAAAGGAAACAGACAAGTTTATTAAAGAAGTGGATAGGTTAACAGATATCAAAGAAAAAGATATAATGAAGGTTTAACATATAATTTCAAATAGAACCTGCTTAATTGCAGGTTCTATTTGAAATTATACTATAACTAATAAAAGGAGAGAATTTTATTGAAAAATTTATTCACTTTTTTAAAAAAAAATAAAAACCCAAGGGATATAGCTAGTGTGAATTTAGATATGTCAAAAATACCTGAGCATATTGCAATTATAATGGACGGAAATGGTAGATGGGCGAGGAAACGTAAGTTACCAAGAGCACTCGGACATAGAGCTGGAGTGGAATCAATAAGAAGAATTGTGAAGGAATGTAACAAGCTCGGAGTAAAATATTTAACATTATATGCATTTTCAACAGAAAATTGGAGTAGACCACTACCTGAAGTAGACTCTTTAATGAACTTATTAGTAGAGTATTTAAAAAACGAGTTGGAGGAATTAAATAGTAATGAAGTTGTTATTAATTCCATTGGGAACATATCAAAATTACCAGGGGTATGTAAAGTAGAATTAGATCGCGCTTACGCAAAAACAAAGAACAATAAGGGACTGGTTCTAAATTTAGCTTTGAATTATGGTGGAAGAAATGAAATAATAGATGCTGTAAAAGAAATTTCTTTGGATTTAGTGAGTAAAAAAATATCTCGGGATGAAATAACTGAAGAATTGTTTTCAAAATATATGTATATGAAAGAAATGCCAGATCCAGACCTCATAATAAGGCCTAGTGGGGAATTAAGATTAAGTAATTTTTTATTGTGGCAAAGTGCATACTCAGAACTTTGGTTTTCAGACATTAATTGGCCAGATTTTCATGAGGAACAGTTAAAGCTTGCAATATCGGACTATCAAAAGAGAGATAGACGATTTGGAAAGGTTAAATAGGGGAGAAAATATGAATAAAAGATATATAGGAGCACTTATTCTAGCACCGTTAATAATATTTTTATTTTTAGGTGGAGACTATTTGAAGTACCTTGTGATGTTAATTTCACTTTTTGGTATGTATGAGTTGTATAAAGTTTCTAGAAAAAAACACTATAAACCAATTGGACTAATAGGATATATTTTATGTATAATATATTACGTAAACATGGGTAATGATTTTTCATCTAGCTTCAATGTATATATTCTAATAGCATCAATATTATTATTATTATGTATACCTATATTTTACACAAAATATAATTTTGTGGATATTTCTCTGACTATTTTTGCCTTTTTATATGTGGCAGTTTTTTTTAGTTTTATTGTATTTATTAATAACAAAACCTATGGTGGATATTTAGTATGGATTATATTTATTAGTTCATGGGGTTGTGATACGGCAGCCTATTATTCGGGAAGAATTTTAGGTAAAGGTGGCAAACATAAGTTATGTCCAAAAGTTAGTCCTAATAAAACAATTGAAGGGTCGATAGGCGGATTAATTGGAAGTGCTATAGGATGTACAATTTATGGTTATATTATTTCACAATATGGTGTGCCTATAGAGCTATATCACTATTTTATAATTGGAATTATTGGTGGTATTTTTGGACAATTTGGAGATTTAATTGCGTCGTCTATAAAAAGATTTGTAGGAGCCAAAGATTATAGTAATCTTATACCGGGACATGGCGGGATTTTAGATAGGTTTGATAGTATTCTATTTGTTTCGGTAGTAGTATTTTATTATATTACATTTGTACTGAAAATATAAATGGTAAAATTAGAAACATAAATAAATTTTGAAGGTATATAATATAAAATACAGATTTATAGGAACGGAGAGATTTGAATGAAGAAGGTTACTATTTTGGGGGTTACTGGGTCTATAGGAATCCAAACCCTAGATGTTATTCGGAAGGATATTGAGAATTTTAAAATTATAGGTATCTCTGCTAACGTGAGCTTTGAAAAGATCATATCTATTATAGAGGAATTTAAACCTAAATATGTTGCCATGATGGATGATAAAGCCTCATTAAAACTTAAAAAATATTGCAAGGAAAAAGATTATTTAACGGAAGTTTTGCAGGGGCTAGAAGGCTTGAATTATATAAGTACATTGCCAGAAGTCGATCTTGTAGTAACTGCGGTTGTGGGGATGATAGGTCTAGTTCCAACTATGAAAGCTATAAGTGCCGGAAAAGACATTGCATTAGCTAATAAAGAAACTTTAGTGGTAGCTGGCGGACTCGTAATGGATGCTGCTAAGAAAAACAATGTTAATATTTTGCCGATTGATTCTGAGCATGGTGCGATTTTTCAGTGTCTACAGGGTAACAGATTAGATACAGTTAGCAAAATAGTGTTAACTGCTTCAGGAGGGCCTTTTAGGGGTAAGACTAGAGAGCAATTAATAGATATAAAACCTGAAGAGGCGCTTAAACATCCTAAGTGGGAAATGGGTAAAAAAATATCTATTGATTCTTCAACTCTTATGAATAAGGGGCTTGAGGTAATAGAGGCGCACTGGTTATTTGGTGCTGATTACGACAACATACAGGTAGTAGTCCATCCGCAAAGTGTAATACATTCTATGGTAGAATACAAAGATGGAAGTGTAATAGCTCAGATGAGTTCTACTGATATGAAACTTCCAATCCAATACGCTATAAACTATCCTGAAAGAAAAAATGCTGTTATTGAAAAATTAGATTTTTATAATATGGGTAATATGACTTTTGAAAAACCAGATATGGATAATTTTAAATGTCTTAAGCTGGCTTATAAAGCAGGCAAAATGGGTGGAAATATGCCAGCTATTTTGAATGCTGCAAATGAAGTTGCTGTCGAATTATTTTTAGATTATAAAATCAAATATCTTGGAATAGAATATATTATAGAAAATTGTATGGATAGATTTGAACACTGTATTAATCCAGATTTAGAAGAGATTCTAGAAATTGACTTAAAGGTAAGAGAATATGTGAAAAACAATTATGGTAAAATGTAGGGAGGTAAATTGTTATGAGTAGTTTTATAGGGAATATACCGTATATTATTATGGCTATATTAGCATTTAGTCTTTTGATTATAATACATGAATTAGGCCATTTTATGCTAGCTAAACTAAATGGAGTAAAAGTACACGAATTTTCACTAGGAATGGGGCCTAAAATATTTGGTATTAAAGGAAAAGAAACAGAGTATTTAATCAAAGCATTTCCTATTGGTGGGTATGTTAAAATGGAAGGTGAAAACGAAGAAAGTGATGACCCGAGATCTTTCACGAGTAAAACTCCATGGCAAAAATTAAGTATAGTATCTGCTGGTGCGATTATGAATATAATCTTAGCAGTGGTTTTATTTGCTATTGTAGGTGCGGCTGAGGGATATACATTACCAATAATAGGGGAAGTAGTCCCAAATAGTGCAGCAATGCAAGCTGGAATACAAAAAGGAGACGAAATTACTAAGATTAACAAAATTAAAGTAGATAGATGGGATCAAGCTTTAAATGAGATTTATATCTCTAAAGGTGAGAGGATGACTATAGAATTAATGAGAGATTCAAAGTTAGAAAAAATTACTCTTACCCCAATTATGAATGAGAAAGAGAAGAGATTTATGGTAGGAATCGCTGTTTCTGGAGAGGAAAAAAAATTAAACACTGGTGAAGCTGTGGTTTATGGATTTAATCAAACTATAAGTACTTCAAAACAAATTTATGGATTTTTTGGCAACTTATTTCAGGGTCAAGTTTCTGTCGATGATGTTGGAGGGCCTATAAGCATAATAAGAATTTCAACACTGGTAGCACAAGCTGGAATAATAAATTTAATGATGTTAACAGCAATGTTAAGTGTCCAGCTAGGAATATTAAACATAATCCCTTTCCCAGCACTAGATGGAGGATGGATTTTTATACTATTGTTTGAAATAATATCTGGAAAAAAATTAGATGAAAAGAAAGTCGCGGCTGTAAATTATATTGGATTTATGATTTTAATGGCATTCATGGTATTTATAGTTGTTAAGGATATAGTTAGTCCGATGAAATTCTAGGAGATGATCGGTTTGAAGGTTAAAGAAACAAGGAAGATTAAAATTGGTAATATTTATATAGGTGGGGATTCTGAGATAGCGGTCCAGTCAATGACTAGCACAGACACAAGAGATGTGGAAGCTACGGTAAATCAAATTCTTCAGCTAGAAAAAGTGGGCTGTGACATCGTAAGGTGCGCGGTGCCAGATATGATAGCAGCTGATGCTATTAAAGAAATCGTTAAAAGAATCCACATCCCCTTAGTGGCAGATATTCATTTTGATTATAGGTTAGCTTTAAAGTCCATAGAAAATGGAATAGCCAAATTAAGAATTAATCCAGGTAATATTGGAAGTGTTGATAAGATAAAATTAGTTGCAAAGGCAGCTAAAGAAAAAGGTATTCCCATTAGAATTGGTGTTAATTCAGGATCACTAGAAAGTGATATTCTTGAAAAGTATGGTAAGGTTTGTGCGCAGGCACTAGTAGAAAGTGCGCTAAG
>JANZQE010000030.1:0-6433 GCA_038040705.1 Clostridium sp.
AGCTACATACATTAAAATAAAGTCACCCTCGCTATATCCATACTCTTTTCGAAATTGAATTTTATTTACAACAGTTTGAACTTGAAATTTGTTTAAATCAATACCAATACCATTTACAATCTTTATAGACTTAGCTTTAAAGTTATTATTTGTACACATTCTATAATCTTCTTCGTTTATTGTAATCAAACAATCTGTATATTTGGATAACCATTTTTCAATAAGATAATACACTGCCCAATTTTTTAATGAGGCTCCCTTATAAAAGTGAAACCCATGAGCAGTATAAATAACTTTTGTACCCCTTTTTCTCATTTTTCTTGCTGCTAACCTAGTTAATACCCCGCCCATAGGTGTATTACAATGTATAATGCTAAAGTTATTTTCTTCTATTACTTTTTTTAAATTTATATATGCACTTATATTTTTCCTACTATATGGTGAGCGCTCAAATGGAATATTGTGTTTCACATCCACAAACGGAATTATTGACTCGCCATTACTTGCAACATGCACTTCATATCCTTGTTCTTTAAACCATTTAAGATAAGGTATAAGAAAACTCAATACAAAACTATCAATAGTAGCCGTAAACAAAACTTTTTTCATAGCAAATCACCATCTCTATCCTTATTCGCACATCTCTTTATCATACTGACCGTCTCCCTACGCCATATCTTATTCACTATTTCCCTCACTTGTTACAAACTTTTATTGCCTATATAACGGGAAATAAGAACTATTCAAATCAAATTTATCATCGCTTTTTCTTAAATCTATAAGATGATTATAGACATCTATATCATAAACTCGTTTACATATATAAAAATCTACCATTCCTTTAGGATTAAAACTTTTCTTATATCTTAATAAAGTACTATCCTGCCCTCCATATCCACCACCTAAATGTAATTTACTATAACCCATATTTAATAGATCGCATGCAGCAGAATAAAACAAAATGTTATTCGCACCAAGCTTCATATAATCATACAAACTACCACCGAGATGGTAGTGTGCATTCTTACCTGAAAACAAAATTAAAATTGATGAAATTGGTTTGTCATTATAATAAGCTGTATAAATTTTAGCGTTTTTATTTAAATTTTTCAAAATGCTATCAAAAAAGCCATCTTCGAAAAAATAATAATCTGTTCCACTATCTCTCTTCATCGTTTGATAATAAATATTTTTAAACTCATCCATAAATTTACTATTGAAACCACTTTTAATTTCTATACCATTATTTCCAGCTTTTCTTATTCTATTTCTGCACTCGCTTTTAAAGTTATCCCAGATTTGAGCTTCTGACTCTAACTGAACATATACCGTAGTGGATAGTTTTATGCATTCATAATCTGTATCCAGATAATATTTAAAATTATTACTTAATGGATTAAGTCGTACAAATTCACAAATAATATTGCTTTTTATACAATATTCATCAAATAACAATTGATATTCTTTAACAATATTTTCCTCTCCAATTAAGACTATACCTCCATAACCATAAGGTGTAGTTATGTCATAATATAAACTATCATTTATATGTCTTTTAAAAAACACATTATATAACTTTGAGTTTCCAGATTCATAATAAGCTAAAAATGGTTGGCCATCACCATTGACTTTAAACGCATCAACATATTGCCATTTGTAATATATATCTGCATCTTCGCCTATTAAGCTATCCCAAATCTCTTTATCACTAAAATCAACTACTAAAAATTTTGTTCCAGTAAAGTCTTCCATAGTGACACTATCGTCCTGATTAATTCCTACTCTCTTAAACACTTTCCCAACTGTCATAAAAATAATTTTGAAATCCAATAATAAAGATTGATTTTCTAGATACCAAACATCTAGTTCAAACTTCTTTTCCCATGATATAGCATTCCTACCATTAACCTGGGCCCACCCTGTTATCCCTGGTCTTATATTATGTCGCTTGCTTTGACGCTCATTATATAGTGGAAGATACTCAACTAATAACGGTCTTGGTCCAACTAAACTCATGTCACCTTTTAATACATTGATTAATTCTGGTAACTCATCTAGACTAGTACTTCTTAAGACCTTACCAAACTTAGTTAATCTTTCTTTCTCTAAAAGTAATTTTCCATTTTTAGAAGTAGGATTTAACATACTTCTAAATTTAATTATTTTAAATATTTTTCCATTAAGTCCCGGCCTTTCTTGAATGAAAAATATAGGATATCCCAAGTTAAAATATACAATGACACTTATAATTATCATAAAAGGTAATAAAATCATTATTGCTATTGTGCTTAATAATATATCAATAGCTCTTTTTAACATATTTCTCATCTTCTAACATTTTGTGTGCATTAGTTATTCCTTCTTGTATAACTTTAGCCACATATTTTACTTCCTCTAAACTAATATCATTATGGAACGGAAGCGCTATACTTCTTCTACCTACATCCGCAGTAATTGGATAATCCTCTTCTTCATAACCAAACTCGGAAACCATATAAGGCTGTACATGTATAGGCGTAAAATAAGGTCTGCAACCTACTTCATTATCTGTTAAATGAATCATCATTTTATCTCTATCTATACTCTCATGGAGTTGAATTACATACACAAACCAACTCATAATTGTAACCTTTGGATCAATATAAGGAATTGTAACTCCATTTATCTTACTTAATTCTTTATTATACATTTCGGCAACTTCTTGTCTCTTTTTTACAATCTCATCTAATCTGTCCATTTGAACTGAGCCGAGAGCTGCTTGAAGTTCATTCATTCTGTAGTTATATCCTAGTCTTTCATGATGAAGCCAAAAACCTGTTATAGCTCTCCCTTGGCTTCTTAAACTTTCTGCTATTAAAGCTATATTTTCATTGTTTGTAACTATGATTCCACCTTCACCCGTTGTTAGCTGTTTATTAGGGTAAAATGCATATACCGCAGCATCTGCTAAACTTCCAGCTACATCTCCATCATATGCTGAACCAATAGCTTCACAACTATCTTCTATTAAATACAATTTATGCTTATCTGCTATTTCTCTTAGCCTTCTCATATCCATTGGTTGACCAAACACATCTACTGCAAGGATAGCTTTTGTTTTAGCAGTAATTTTATCTTCTATAAGGTCAATATTCATATTTAACGTTTTGGGATCTATATCAACAAATACTGGTTTTGCGCCTTCCATCATAAAACAATTAGTTGATGCCACAAAACTAAAAGAACTAGTTATAACTTCGTCACCCTCACCTATACCTAATGCTTTTACTATAAGATGTAATGCACTTGTTCCACTATTTACTGCTACAGCGTACTTCACCTTTGCATAATCTGATATTTTCTTTTCGAACTCAGTTATTTTAGGTCCTATACTTAGAATACCGGATTTCATTACCGCAACTACTCCATCTATTTCTCTTTGTGTTATATCTGGTTTCGCAAGTTGTACTTTCATTATATTTTTTGTCCCCTTTCCTATTAAAAGCATTTCTTAAAATATAGTATTTAATGAATTAATTTACTTATTGTAACTTTTTCTCTTGTAAGTGGGCACGATCTTCTCAATCTTCAAAAGCAATTTTTCAATATCATCTTCTTCAATTGCCTCTCTAAGTTCACCCATATCCTTTTTCAATTCCTCAATATCACTAAAGGTTTGTTTTTCGATAAAAATCATGTCGTGTTTAGTATTGCTTAGTCCTTCTTCACTCATAAGAAGTTCCTCATATAGCTTCTCCCCTGGTCTAAGCCCTATTATCACAATCTTGATATCCTTATCAGGTTCAAAACCTGAAAGCCTAATTAAATCACATGCTAAATCGTATATTTTAACGGGTTTTCCCATATCCAGAACAAATATTTCTCCCCCTTCTGCGAAGGCACCTGCTTGAAGCACTAGTTGAGCCGCTTCTTGTATGGTCATGAAAAATCTTGTTATATATTTATTAGTAAGTGTAACTGGTCCTCCATACGCTATTTGTTTTTTAAATAGTGGTACGACTGAACCATTACTTGCTAGTACATTCCCAAATCTTACTGCCACAAATTGTGTTTTGCTAACTTTGTCCATTGATTGTATTATCATTTCACAAATTCTTTTAGAAGCACCCATTACGTTTGTTGGGTTAACTGCTTTATCTGTGGATATCATAACGAATCTCTCTGCATTAAACCTATGGGCACAATTTGCAACATTATAAGTGCCAAACACATTATTTTTTATGGCTTCCATAGGGCTATCTTCCATTAGTGGAACATGCTTGTGGGCCGCTGCATGAAAAACTATATTTGGTAAATACTTTCCAAATATACTATCCAATCGACCCTTATCTCTAACAGATGCAATTAATACTTTTAGATCTAATTTCGGGAATTTATGCTCAAGTTCATTTTGCAGATCATAGGCATTATTTTCATATGCATCTAAAATAATTAATTGTCTGGGTCCAAATTCTGAAATTTGACGACACAATTCAGAACCAATAGACCCTCCACCCCCTGTTACTAAAACGGTTTTATTGTGAATATACCCTTCAATGCCATTCATATCCAGTTCTACTGCTTTACGTCCAAGGAGATCCTCAATTTCTACCTGCCTAATTAGGTTTAAGGGAACTTTTCCGTTTATTATTTCATACATTCCTGGAATGATTTCTATTTTACAATTTGTTTTCTTACATATTTCTAAGATGTGTTTTTTATCTTCATCGCCAATGGTTGGAATAGCTATAAGAATAGTTTCTATAGCTTTTTCTTTTGCTATGTTAGGAATGTCTTCCCGATTTCCAAAAACTTTAACTCCCATAATCCTTTTACCTCTTTTGTAAGCTTCATCATCAACTAAAGCTACAGGCATATATTTACTCTGGTTGGTGCTTTTCATTTCTTTTATAACCATAGCTGCAGCTGCACCAGCACCAATTACCATTACTCTCTTTCTTTCGCTTTTTTTAACATTATAATTTATAATATTTTCAAATCTACCATAAATTCTAAAGGACATTCTAAAACCAACTATAAAAATAATACAAAATGCACAAGCTATTATACTTACTTCATAGGCAAATCCATAGCCTAAAATTCTAACAAAGACTACTGTAGCTATATTTGAAACCAAACAGCCACCAATAACCAACATAAATTCATCTATGCTCGCATAACTCCAAAGGCTTTCATAAAGCTTAAAGAGATAAAAACAACCTATGCAGATAACCGTTACAATCAATGCTATCTCTTTGTAGTTATTTAAATAAAACTTGAAATTCCTATAATCATATCTAAAATAGAAAGCTAATATATACGCTAAGTTTATTAGTACTGCATCACTTAGTATTAATATTGGCTTTTTCCATTTTCCAAAAGCTATCATATTCCCCTCCTGTTTTTTATTTCATTTCGTATCCATTAGGATTATTAACTTGAAAACTCCAAGCATCCACGCACATGTCCTCAATGTTCTTTGTAGAAAACCAATTTAAGAAATCATTTGCCTTAGTTGGATCTGCATAGCATTCACCAATATCTCCAGGTCTACGTTCTAATATCTCATATGGAACCTTCTGATTTGTAGCTTTTTCAAAACTATTAACTAAATCTAAAACACTATAACCTTGACCTGTTCCAATGTTATAAGGTTCTATTCCTGTAGTATTTATAATTTTTTCTAATGCATTTAAATGAGCTCTAGCAAGGTCTACTACATGTATATAATCTCTAACACCTGTTCCATCGTGGGTATCATAATCATCACCAAAAACATTTAATATTTCTCTTTTTCCAGCAGCAACTTGAGTAATGTATGGCATTAAATTATTCGGTATGCCATTTGGATTCTCTCCGATTCTACCACTTTCATGTGCTCCTATTGGATTAAAGTATCTTAATATTGCAATGCTCCAATTAGTATCAGATACATAAATATCCTTAAGAATTTGTTCTATCATGAGCTTAGTATGGCCATAAGGATTAGTAGCGCTTAAAGGCGAATCTTCACAAATAGGCACTCTCTTTGGCATTCCATATACTGTTGCGGAAGAACTGAACACCATTTTTAATACATTAAACTTCTTCATAACTTTACAGAGCATTAGTGTTCCTGTAATATTATTATGATAGTATGAAATAGGAACCTGCACAGATTCACCTACTGCTTTTAGTCCAGCAAAATGGATTACAGCTTCGATTTTTTTTTCAGAAAAAACACTTTCAAGGGCAGTCTCATCTAAAATATTAAGTTCATAAAACACTAATTTTTTATTTGTTATTTCTTGTACACGCTTTAATGATTCTGGTTTGCTATTGGAAAAATTATCAACTACAATAATTTCATAACCTGCATTTAATAATTCTACACAGGCATGACTTCCGATATATCCTGCGCCTCCAGTAACTAAAATTTTCATTTAATTACCCCTTTCATATACATTCAAAATTT
>JANZQE010000031.1:0-3755 GCA_038040705.1 Clostridium sp.
TATAAATGATCAAGAACTGTCTGCAGAAACAATTCTGCAGTATATGAAAAACCCTAATTATTATGAGCAAGATACAACGAAAATGAAAAAAGAATTTACGCAATTATATGTAGATACCTATTTAAATTCAGAGCCCAAAGACTTAGTGGTAACAAATGGAATAACTAATTTTAACTTCAAACTTTACTTTGTTTACAATGAGGAAATACCAAAAGGACGAGTAGCAATTTTTCGGACTATGGGAATGAAAATTGAAGACTTTAAAGTAGCTAGTAATGCGTCAAAGCCATTTAATGCTGTATTAATAGGAAGTGCGCGTGAAGATCAATACTTGAAATCATTAGAAAATGAATCTCATACTAAAATTTCTCATGAGAGTATAGATGATCCTCAGTTAAAAAGACAAGCACGTCAATTTATTAATAGTCTCTCACGCGAAATCGCTCTAATTATTGAAGAAGAAATGAAGAAAAACAACCCTACTGACGGTTTTATGGATACTGGAGATGTGTTATATACAACCGAATTATCCTTCAAAGAAGAACTGAAAAAATCATTGGGTACTGTGGTAATAAATAAAGGTAAATCAATAATAAAAGCCTCAATTGATTCACCTTCGAAAAGAAATGCTAAAGGAGAAAGTAATAAGAACGGTGGAAAAAAAACAGGGGATACAGATGCGCAAATTGGTTTAACTCGAAAGAAAGATCTGTCAGATGAGGCAGAAGAGTCTAAAGAAGTATTTAGTGTTAACCCGAACTTAGTAGAACGAGTCATCTTACCTAATAAAGAGATTGTCCAGTTTAATTTCAGTGCTTTAAAAGAAATGAAAAATGTTGAAAAATGTGATATTGCATTTCGCATTGTAGACGGTAAAGGGGATGAATATCCATTTGATCTGAATAGTAGTTACGAGACTATAAGCGATCGAAAATCCCAAGAGATATATACAATCGATTCTCATATGGTAAAAGATGTGAATATTAATGGGGGCGTTATTGATTTAGAAATTGATTTCAATGCTAATTATAATCGTTCGTTAAAATTCATTTACTATGTGGAGGTATAGAGATGATTTATAAAAAAGAAGCAAATTTTCCATATCCAGTTTTGACAAATTCTTCTATGAGTTATACAGAAAGTGAATTCAAGTTGGATATTGATCTTGAAGAAAATATAAGTATGTACCGTTTTGAAATTAAGCATGTGATTACATCATCGTTCTTGTCATACCTACTGGATATAGGGAAAGCAAAATTGATATTAATTTTACAATCTAAGGATAGTAAGTTTTACAGTTTAGAAAGTGGACAGAATTATGTAGAAATTCCTAAATCAAGAATTTCACTAAGTAGTCGAACATCTCTTCAATTGCATTTGCAATCTACTCAGGAGATATCGTTTCGAAATAATCATGATCTTAATGACTTTTATACATCTTTTAAGAATGAAATTATTGTACCGAAGCACTCTATTCTTGGTTTTTCAAACATAGTTTTATTTGATGGCAGTAGCACAAACCCGCTTGAATTGTTTGAAAAGAAACTTGATGAATCATTGAAATCAGATATAAAAATAGAACTGGGGTCTGAGACGATAATTATTCATTATAAAAATAGTGAATATCAATTTGGATCAATGCCTAAGAGTCATGCTTTAAATAATACTTATGTATATATGGGCTTACGTGCAGCTTTGCAAGAATTTATTGGGAAGTATAGCGATGAGGGAGAAGACACAGTTGAAATTTCTCAAATCAATCCGCCACCTAATATGCTGGATTTTAAGTTATATCAATTAATGACTAAAAAAATGATAAAAGAATTAAACTTACAGGTTCTAGATCAAGTAATATATTTAATTTCAGATCGCATCATTGAGAAGCATGCTACAGCTGTTAAGGAGTTGACGACTAATGGAAGTTAAAGTAAAGCTCTTAAGAAATGGTTATGATAAAAGTGATGACTTTTATGAAGATTTTAAAGAAAATCGCATCTTAAATAACGATGAATATTTTACCGAGGAAACTGTTTCATTTCCTAGTAATGTCCCTTTTCCAATATATATGGGAAAAGGCAATGAAGAGCAAAAAAAAGAGCAATTCTTAGAAGCATTTAAAGTGCTATCAGAAAACTATATCTCCTCAGAGCGGGATATTCACTTGGACGAAAAAGCATGGCATTCATTTCTCGTGACACATCTACGAGAGTATATAATTGAAAAGTATCCAATTATACTAGAGAATCAAAAAGAGTTTTCCAATATAGTGACGAAAAAATTTGATTGGGAAAATTATATTTATAAATGTGTTCTGGCTACTGAATATGTAGAAGATGCAAGTTCAGAATCACAAGAGAAACTACGTTATTATAATTTAATTGTGGATAATTTAGATTTGTACAATTACATCATCAAGTATGAGGTTTTTCGAAATGGAGATTTTCTATTAAAAATATTAAATGTAGTTGATGAACTTGGAATCTCAAGTATCATGAAAGCTAAAATTAAAGATCGTCCAGAACTAGGTAAAGATGAAAGGTATGGACGTCGTGTTATTTTTGAACTTAATAAAGCATATCCTGTTGTTATGGCTCCAATGCTGGAACTGGAAGACTTAAAAGAAGCGGTACTAAAAGAATTAGGTAATTATTATGATGTGTCGCATATTATTAGATATTTATGAGAACTAAAATAGTGAGGATAAATAAATATGAGTATAACAAATGCATTTAATTCAGAAGGGTTAATTAATATTCTTTCTCTTTTAACATCAGATAATCGGCATTATAAGATTCCTTCAATGCAGCGCAATTATGTCTGGTCTAAACAAAATATAATTGATTTTATAGAAGATATCAGAGAGGCTATGGAAGCAGAAGAGGCAACAGAATATTTTATAGGAGGTATGGTATTTGCTCTTAATGAAGATCCAAACAGTCACTTTGTTGTAGACGGTCAACAGCGAATAACAACAATTACTCTTCTATTAGCTGCTGCAAACTATATAAGTAAAGAACAAGGAGAAGAAGGTATTGCTGATTACTGGAAAAAACTAATTTTCACAGCATATTTACATCAAGGGAAGATGAAACAAACATCAAAATTGACACATCATAATACTGATAATCAATTTTATCAGGCTCTAATAGAGCTTTCTCAGCCGATTTCTAGCTATCAACCTCAAAATGTTTCACAAAAAAATATGTGGACAGCAATGGATACTATTCTGGAAGAAGTATCTGCAATGCCTCATTCAGAATTAGTAGAATTTATGGAATATCTCATCGGAAAAGTATATGTCATACCAATGGTTTGTTCTAGTTTAAATATGGCATTTCGCATTTTTGAAACTCTTAATGATCGTGGAGCTAAACTTCAACCGGAAGATCTGTTGAAAAATTTACTTTTGCGAAATTTAAGCGATGAGGAATATGAAAATGGAGCTAATCACTGGACTCAGTTTATCAACGTTTTAAGTAACGAAAATGGAAAGCCTTACGTCTCAGCTTCTACATTTCTTAAGCATTATTTAGCCTCAAAAGGAAGATATGTTAGCAAGAATAAAATATATGAAACCTTTGAAAAAAATGAATCTGTAGTTAATATACAAAATGCTGATGAAATATTTAATTTACTAAATGATTTGTATAACAATGCCCAATATTATGTTGGTTTATTAAATGGCGGGGGGACTGAGGAGATTCAAGCCTGTTTAGAAGTCGGCGTTAAACAGTCACTGATAATAGGTTTAGCTT
>JANZQE010000032.1:0-4137 GCA_038040705.1 Clostridium sp.
ATCTGCTCTCTCACTCGTTAGTATAGCGATAGAATGATGTGGAATCATTCCCTGCATATAATCAACCTCATCTATCGTAGTTTGGTTTCGCATCAAAAAGAAAGAACCTGTAAAAATTAAAATACTTACTAAAATAATAGAAATATTCGCTTTTTTATTTTTAAGCATTTGTAACATAAATAAAAGCATAACAACGGCCATAACACACGTTGATAATATCGTCATGTATAAACGCATTTCACTAAAGTAAACATGGTCTAACTCATAGGTGTTAAGGTACATTATCCCATACATGAGTATCCCCGAAGTAACAATCATTCCTAAATATTTTGCATAATTTTTTTTCATTTTTTTTCCTCCTTTTATTTTAGTCTTCACTCAATGGTTATAGCATTCAATTAGTAATGACTAGATTGAGGCCATGATAGCTTTTTTCATAATTAGTTCAACACTCTTAGCAACTCCATTTAATTCTGAGTCATTAAATAGAGCAACGAGTTTTTCTGGTCTTGTCATTCCTATATAAGTTTGACTTCCTTCTGTTCTCACGACCATTTTACACGGCAACACGTATCCTACATGAATATTTTTTTCCAATACATCTTTTGCTTGCTTTGGATTACACACCTCTAGAACAACAAAGTCATCCTTTAATTCTAAGCCCTTTTCGGCAAGCTTGTTCTTAAAATTTAGTTGCCATAATATTCCAAAATCTTTTTCTTTTAAGTTTTCTTCTAATGATTGAATAGCTTCGTTTAAATCTTTTTTTGTTCTCTCTTCATAAACGATTTCCATTTTCTCACCTCCTAAAAGTAGTGTTAAAATATAAGCAAGTTATATAGTACTCTCAAAAATTTCTAGAATTTTAAATCCAACAACAGTTAAATATGTCAAAAAGGTCAAATCTTCATCTTACTTATGAGACTTTCTTATTTAAAAACCATCTTTCGCTTATAAAGATTATAAGCATAGAAATAATAGATATAATTACCACTAATACATCTGTTGTAGCTTTCACCCATACAAAGACACTAAGTATGATAGCGTCCATAGTTAATGCAGTAAAAACTATAAAAGAATTGGCCTTAACCTGATTTCTCAAATTTTTTAATAAGCCCCAATGAACGATCATATCCATTACCAAGTAAAGAATGGTACCTATTGACGCAATTCTTGATAAATCAAAGAATATAGTTACCGTCATTCCAACGACAATCGTATAAACTAAGGTATGTTTTTGAATGTTTCCAGGCATACCAAAGTGGTTATGAGGGATAAGTTCCATTTCAGATAGCATGGCCAACATTCGTGATACAGCAAAAACACTGGCAATCACTCCTGACACCGTGGAAAAGATTGCAATAATAACAGTAAACCATACTCCTATTTTTCCAAATGTCGGACGCGCAGCTTCAGCAAGTGCATAATCTTTTGACTTTATAATATCTTCTAGGGGCAGATTACTAGATACAGCCCAAGCTAATAAAACATAAACTAATAGACTTATTATTATTGAAATTATTATCGCTCTTCCAACATTTTTATTTGGATTAACAACTTCAGAACCAACGTTGGTTATTGTAGTAAATCCTTTAAATGCTATCATAGTTAAAGCAATTGCAGCTATATAACTTGATATGGAGGGAATGGAAACTTCACTACTTATTTCAGCAGGTGTAAACGTGAAACCAGCGCCCCATAGTATAGCAATTGCGAACACACACAAGCCGATAACTTTTATTAAAGAAATGACTGACGAAAACGTTTGAATAAACCGGTTACTTAATATATTGACTAAAAATGCAAAACCCAGTAATCCAACACCTAAAAGGGGGACTAAAAATTCTAACCCCTTAGAGTCAAACAGTTGTAAAATATACGTTCCAAATGTTCTACCAACAAAGCTTTGATTAATTATCATTGAAAAAACCATAAGCATGGCTGCAGATACAGATAAGGACGTCTTTCCATACTCTTTTATCAAAAATATAGCTATACCCCCAGATGATGGAAATTCACTACTCAACTTAATATAGGAATAAGCACTAAACCCCGTTACAATACCGCCAAATATAAACATAAAAGGAAATAAGCGACCGCTAAATTCTGCGACTTGTCCTAGTAAAGAAAATATTCCTGCACCAATCATTACCCCTGTGCCTAAACTTATAGCCCCAATTAATGTAAGGCTATTTTTCTTATATTCTGACATTTCCTCACCTCAATTTTTTATTTTGTATTTAACGATACTGCAAAAAAGCTCCACCCTATTCTTAATTCTGCGTATATTTTTTTTATTTTGGGTGAATATTTTTTTAGACATATTCTAATAAAAATTAATTTCTGACAACTTTATAATATTGCCTTTGATTTTTGAGCTTTATTCTGAACGAATAAGTGACTTCATTTAAGCTTTTATCTGTTTTTTAACATTTTTTTATTTTTTAGATATTCTTCTTCACTAATCTCTCCATTTGCATATCTTTTATCTAAAATATCTAAAGCTGATTCTTTATTTTCTCTATTTATTTTATTGTCGTTATTATTTTTATTTATCATATATATTGATAATGCAATTACTAATAAAACTACTAAAGGTATTAACCAGCTTAAAGACATATTTGGACCCATATAATCAAATCTATTGTGCATACTGCACTCCTTTCTTTACTAATTAATTTAATAGTATTGGTTTCTTTTTTTTGTGTAAAGCCAAACGCTTACTTTTGGCTTTTTTAAACATCTGTAAAGTAGACTAGTATAGCCCTCAGATAGCGAGAGAATTAATTAAACAACTATTTTTATTAACTTTCAAGTCAATCCTATTAAATTACTCTATTTGAAATTGACCCATCATTCCAGAATCTTCATGTTCTAAAATGTGGCAGTGTTACATAAATAATCCTTTTTCTTTAAAGTTAACTAGTAATTTTACTTCTTCATTACTTTTAACCATTACCGTAGCTTTCCAGCCCTGCTCATTTAATGGAGGCTTATTTCCGTTTCTTTCGATTATCTGGAATTGTACACCGTGTACGTGAAAAGGATGAGGCGAGGAAGACATCATTCCCATCCCACCTGATGATTCATTATATACAACCCCTTCTTCTAATTCATTCACCTTTAATTTTCCATCTATTTTATTCATATTCATTTGCTTACCATTTATAGATACCATCGGACCTGAGCCACTCATAATAAATTCTCTTGAACGAACAATCTCATCTTTGTTGTATTTTGGTAATTCAATTAATTCTTTAGGAATTTCTACTTTTTTATCGATATCTTCTACTATATTTATCGTCATAAGATTATTTTCAGTGTCTCTAAAAGTTAATCTATCTCCAACCTTATAGCCAGAAAAATCAACAAGTATTTCAGCTCTTTCTGCTGGTGCGAGCTTTACGCTGGTCATTTCTACACTTTTTTCTGAAAAAGTTTACTTGTTACTTTACTATACTCTTCTCTAAATCAAAAAAAGGTAGCATCTCATTTTTAACGAAATAAAGGGGAAGCATTAGTTATTATTATGTATCCTAAAACTATTAATAACGTTGCAACTTTTAACGATAATATTATTCAAATTAAAGGAAATAATATTGCTGAGGTAAAAAACAAAGTTTATAGCTTTGTTTCAAGATCTAGAAATAAAGAATATTGGACAATATTAGCTGACTTAATTTGACAAATCAGAAACTATAAAATAATTAAGGTGCTCAAGCAAATATGTATACTTTTCTACATTTTGTCGAATTAATCATTACAGTTAAATAACTGTAGTATAATCAGGATGAATATAAGGTCTTATTTGTAAAGAGGAAATAAAAGAACGGAAGGGAGAGAATCGGTATGTTATCGTTTTATGATGGTTTTTTTCTGAATCTATGTGTGTTGATTGCGGCACTATTTGTGTATAAAGAACTCGTGAAAAAAAGTTTTTTCGAAATGCAGACTGTAAGTACAGCTATTATAAGTGGTTTGTCAGGTGGCCTTCTGGCTGCTACTTTAATGCGCTTTAGTATTGAAACTAGCACAAATTCTATGATTGACCTTCGGATTGTTCCCTTCATGTTAGTTATTCTTTATGGAAATTGGTTATCCAGCTTTACAACAGCTGCTTTAATTATTTCTACGAGG
>JANZQE010000033.1:0-4199 GCA_038040705.1 Clostridium sp.
ATATACTCACTATACCATATAGCAATTAACGCGCCAAATAAAGAACACAAGCAAATACATGTGTTCTTTATTAATTAAATAGCTTGCAATAAGCCCTAATTTCCAATTGCTATTAATACATTTCTGCACCTCGTTGTAAAACAGCAAGTCCCGTGCGAACAATTTCCTTAACTCCATAGGGTTTCATAAGTTCAATAAACGCCGATACCTTTTCTTCATCTCCAGTTATTTCAATAATCATACTCTTTGCATCCATATCTATAATATTACATCTAAATATATTTACCATTTCTGTAACCTGCGACCTCTTGTTTTGATCTGCAGTTATTTTAATGAGAGCAAGTTCCCTGGAAACAGATTTTTCGTGATTTAGCTCTAATATTTTTATTACATCTATAAGCTTATTTAGTTGTTTTACAATTTGTTCAGTAATTTGTGCGTCCCCTCGAAGGACAATAGTCATACGAGAAATACTTGGATCTTCTGTAATGCTAACAGTTAAGCTATCAATGTTGTAACCTCTACGGGTGAACAAACCGGATATTTTACTTAAAACACCTGAATGGTTTTCAACGAGTACCGATAAAATATATTTACCCATGGTTTTTCACCCCCTTCTATAACGTAGTCTCTTCTTCATCTACAATACACTCTATCAAAAATGCTTTATTGCTTTCTAAAGCTTCTTCAATAGCTCCTTTTAATTCTGAATTACAATTAACTTTTCTTCCAGAAAGACCATAAGCTCCAGCTAATTTAACAAAATCTGGATTTTCACTTAAACTCACGCCATAACTATTTTTATACACTTGGTTTTGATACTCTCGGACCATTCCTAGATTTGAATTGTTAAATAATAATATTATGATATTCAAATGATTTTGCGCTATAGTTCCAAGTTCAAACATACTCATCTGAAAACTCCCATCCCCCATTATTGCAACAACTCTTTTATCTGGAAAAGCTATTTTGCAACCAACAGAGGCCGGAATTGAATATCCCATCGTCCCTAGTCCTCCACTTGTTAAAAATCTTCGATCACCTACCATATCAAGATAATGAGAAGTCCATATTTGATTTTGTCCTACATCTGCAGTAATAATAGCATCTTCTTCTATCATCGCGGAAAGTAGCTCTAAAGCGTACTTTGGGTTAACTTTATCATTCGTGGGCCTATCTTTTTTATACTTTTCTTTCCAAGTGGCAATCTCATCTAGCCACATTTTTGTATCAATTTCTGTTATTCCTTTAGTAAGTTGTTTTAGTATTATTTTGCAATCCCCCACTACCGGAATGTGAGCACTGAGATTTTTACCTATTTCTGCTGGATCAATATCAATGTGAATAATGTCTGCCACTTTAGCAAAGCTCTTAGAACCTCCAGTTGCCCTATCTGCAACTCTCGTTCCCACAAGAATTAAAACATCTGCCTCAGCTATAGCCTTATTTGCATATTTATAACCATGAGACCCAATTAACCCTACATTATAGGGATATTTTGATAAAATTCCATCTTTTCCCATTAATGTATGCACAATCGGAATCTTAGATTTTTCTACGAATTCCATTAACTCTTTTTCAGCATTTGCAGCCATGACGCCACCACCTACACAAATAAGTGGTTTCTTGCTATTCTTTATTTTTTCTAGTGCTTTTTTTATCTGTCCCTTATGCCCATTTACAGTAGGCTTATATCCCCTTATATTTACTTCTTCTGGATATTCAAATTCCATTTCTGTGTTTTGAATATCAAGCGGAATATCTACAATGACTGGACCAGGCCTCCCAGTTTTTGCTATATAGAAGGCCTCTTTCATAATTTGTGGAATATCCTTTGCATCTTTAACAAGATAACTATGCTTTGTGAAAGAGTCTGTTGCCCCAATGATATCTGCTTCTTGAAATACATCTTTTCCTATTAAATCCGTTGGAACCTGACCCGTAATTGCTATCATAGGAATAGAGTCCATATATGCAGTGGCTATTCCAGTTATAAGATTAATAGCTCCAGGTCCGGAAGTTGCTATACATACCCCTATAGATCTTGCTGCTCTAGCATATCCAGAGGCACTATGTCCTGCTGCCTGTTCGTGTCTAACCAATATATGTTCTATATTGGAGTTCCTTAATGCTTCATATAAAGGTGCAACTGGAACCCCTGGGTACCCAAAAACTATTTTAACATTTTCTTTTTCCAAGCATTTAATTATAGCTTCAGCAGCTTTCATTTTGTGCCCCCTTTAATTTATATCCGGTTTGCTATATAATCCCCCATTTTTTCTGTTCCAACGCATTCCATACCTGGCTGCATAATATCAATAGTGCGATATCCCCTATCTAAAGTTTCATAAACAGAAGTTTCAATTGCTTTTGCAATTTCCTCCATTTTAAAGCTATAGCGGAACATCATAGCAACACTCATTATAGTACCTATCGGATTGGCTTTATCTAGGCCTGCAATATCTGGGGCAGAACCATGAATGGGTTCGTATAATCCAACGGATGAATTACCAAGACTAGCAGATGGTAACATTCCTAAAGCTCCAGTAAGCATGGAAGCCTCATCACTTAAAATGTCACCAAACATATTTTCCGTAACAATTACATCAAATTGATTAGGATCACGAATAAGCTGCATTGCTGCATTGTCTACATACATGTAATTTAGTTCTACGTCGCTATAATTTTGCGAAATAGCCTTTACTACTTCTCTCCAAAGCTTAGAGCTTTCAAGCACATTAGCTTTATCCACTAAAGTTAGCTTTTTATTTCTTCCCCTTGCAATTTCAAAAGCCATTTTTGTGATTCTTTCTATCTCATAGGTGGAATACTCAATTATATCCCATGCCTTTTGTCCATTTTCTATGTCAACTCGTTTTTTCTCTCCGAAATAAGCTCCGCCAATTAATTCTCTAACTATCATAATGTTTAGATTGTCACCTAATACCTCTTCTTTTAGATTAGAAGCAGACTTTAACTTAGGAAAAAGAATAGCAGGTCTTAAATTTGCAAATACGCCTAATTCTTTTCTTAACCCCAGAAGACCCGCTTCAGGTCTTAAATTTCCAGGTAGAGCATCCCATTTTGGTCCACCTACAGCGCCAAGTAGCACACTACTGCTTGCATTACAACTATCAATAGTATCCTTAGGTAGTGGTTCTCCAGTTTCATCTATAGCAGCACCACCTATTAGTGCCTCTTTTATTTCTATTGGGCAATTATATTTAATAGAAACTGCCTTAAGAACTTTAACTGCTTGTTTGATAACTTCTGGTCCAATTCCATCTCCAGGTATTGTAACTATATTTAACATTTACTCGCCTCATTTACAATATAGTTTATTAAACCCTCTGCATTTATAATTTCCATCATAAATTCTGGGAAAGGCTCAGCAGTATAATCTTTATTTTTCGAAATATTTTTTATTATTCCACTACTAAAATCCACTTCAATTTCATTTCCTTCATCTATATCATTCGCCGCCTCTTCACATTCCATAATAGGCAGTCCTATATTTATAGCGTTCCTATAGAAGATTCTCGCGAAATTTTCAGCTATAATACAAGAGATGCCAGAAGCTTTAATTGCTAGTGGTGCATGTTCTCTAGATGAACCACAACCAAAATTCTTTCCTGCTACAATAACGTCCCCTTTATGAACCTTTTGGCTAAAACTTGCATCAATATCCTCCATACAATGAAGCGCTAACTCTTTTGGATCACTGCTACTTAAGTATCTTGCTGGTATGATAACATCCGTATCTACATTTTTCCCATATTTTATCGCATTTCCCTTTACCATTTTGCTACCTCCTCAGGAGAAGAAATTTTCCCAGTAATTGCAGAAGCCGCGGCAACTGCTGGACTGGAAAGATATACTTCACTTCCAGGATGTCCCATTCTTCCTACAAAGTTTCGATTGGTAGTTGCTATAGCCCGTTCGCCCTTTGCAAGTATCCCCATATGTCCTCCAAGACAAGGTCCACAGGTTGGTGTACTTACAACGCATCCCGCTTCGATGAATATTTCTAAAAGCCCTTCTTTCATAGCTTGTAGATATATGCTTTGAGTTGCAGGTATAATAATAGCTCTTATTCTTTGATGAACCTTTTGCCCCTTTAATACCTTAGCAGCCATTCTTAAATCTTCGATCCTTCCATTAGTACAAGACCCAATTACTACTTGATCTATTAGGATTTC
>JANZQE010000034.1:0-5656 GCA_038040705.1 Clostridium sp.
TAGTGAATGTATCAGTACATGTCGATAAATTAGGAAGAGGTCAGTATTAAATGGAGGAGAAATAGAAGGCTTAATGATTAATAATCATTAAGTACAGGATAGGAATGCATGAGAGGATACCTTATGAAAAAGAAAAAAATGGTAATTATATTTTTAATAGTGCTAATAGTTTTTATTTATGCAGAAAAATTGCAAGTAAGTCCCATGGAGGAGTTAAATGTAATAGCAGGTATTGGGTTTGATATTAACAAAGATTTAAAAGATAATGTGAAGTATTGCGTTGCGATTACTATATATGATTTTAATAAGAAGGTAAAAAATGGTGCAATAAGCACTGATATAAGGGCAATTAAGGCGGTAAAAACTAGAGAGCAAGGCAGTAGTGTTGTAAAGACAGAGTCAAATACAATTGGAGACACAAGGGGAAAAAGACAATTATTTTCCAGTAAACCTTATACAAATGGTACTGAAAGAATAGCAATATTAGGGGAAGAACAAGCATATTACGGGATATTAAATATAATAAATATACTCTTTTCCAATGCTAAAATTAATGATACAGATATCTTCGCGGTATGTAAAGGAAAGGCAGAAGATATATTAAGATTTAAGGTGGAAGGATATCCTAGTTCTTCTGATTATATGGAAGGTATGATTAAACATGCTACAAACTATAATTTTTTATCTTCAGAATATAATTTATTGAATATGTACGTAACATTGGAATCAGAAGGAAAGAATCTAGTACTTCCATACCTTGATATAATAGAAGGAAATATCACTTTTACAGGTATGGCATTATTTAAAGGAAATAAAATGGCTTATGTATTGCCTATGGACGAAGGTAAAATTATGAATATGCTTAGAGAAGAAAAAGGGAAAGGTATACAAAGTCTGCAGGATGACTCGGATAAGTATTTAAATTACGATGCAATGGTTAAAAGAAAAGTGAAATGTAATAAGATAGAAGGAAAATACGAATTCATCATTGATCTAAATTTTACGGGAGACATCATAGAAAATACACTATACAAAGATATTAATAAAGAAAGTGAGAGCGAGTTTGAAATACTCATGGCAAAAAAAATAGAGAAAACGTGTAACGAATTTTTGGTGAAGATGAAAAATGTTTATAGAATAGATTGCTTAAATCTAGGGATGTTCGCTGTGGCCAAATATGGAAGAGAAACGGGAGTAGATTGGAATGAAGAGGTAAGTAATGCAGATATTAAAGTAAATGTAAAAGTAAAAATAGATAAGATTGGAATAGGGCAGTATTAAAGTATTAAAGTATTAAAGTATTAAAGTATTAAATGAATGTGGGGAGTAAATAAGATGGTTAAGGTAAAAAACAACCTGCTCGAAGAGAGTGAAGCTATATCATTGTTAGTGGGATTTATAATCGGAACATCTATTCTATCATTACCAAATGCTGTAGTACAGGATGCAAAACAGGATGGTTGGATAGCGGTATTGGTAGGTAGTCTTCATCCTTTATATATAGCATTGCTTGCTATATATTATGCGAAAAAACATCCTAATCAAGACATATTGGCTATAAGTAACATGTATTTAGGAAGAGTCCTTGGAACAATCTGCAAACTTTTATTAATGGCTGAATTTGGTATATTTACAATTGAAGGCATTGTTAGTTTGAGTAATATCTTTAGAGTGTACGCAACACCTTTTTTATCACCCATTAAGATTTTTGTTCCTACCATATTATTAGCCATCTATTTAAGTGATAAAGGGATAAAAGTATTGGGGAGAATCAATAAAATTGCACTATATTTTACAGTTATTCTATCATTAACATTAATATCAACACTAACAAGCGGTAATTATTTAAATTTGTTTCCTATATTTGGTACAGGGGTTAAAAATATATTAAGTGGCAGTGTTGAATCAGCATTAGCCTTTGGTGGAATGGAAGCAATATTTTTATTTTATCCACTTTTAAGAGAAAAACATAAAGTAAAAAAAATAGTGTTAAAAGCCGTATTTATTATTACTGCTATTTATATTTGGGTTACTTTTATATGCATATATAACTTAGGATATAAGGTTACATCTATATCATTATGGCCAGTATTACTAGTGACAGAAGCTGTAAATATACCTATCCTAAATAGCCTTGGTTTTTTGTTTTTGTTTATTTGGAGCATAATAATGTTTAAGATCGTAGCAAATGAGCATTATGCATTTACTTATATACTTAGTGATGTATTTAAGATAAAAGATAAAAAGAAGACATATTGGATTACATTTCCAATTATGCTTTCTTTATGTTTGGTAGTTAAAAATGAAGTACAAAGAAGGGTGATACTTGATTATCTAGTACCTAAAATAACTTTGTTTATTATTGCATACATAACTATTATTGGTGTGTTGATATTTATAAAGGATAAAAGGGAAAGTAAACTACACAATTCAAAAATCCCCTAAAACTCCAGAATCTTTCTGAAGTTTTAGGGGAACTATAATTGTGTATAAGATATTAGTCTTCTATTTCGTAAGTATATGGATATATATCTTCAACAGATTTATTTAAACTACTAGCAAATTTTTGAACATCAATTTCTTCGATTGTAGTATTACTTTTAAGTACTCTAGCGTTCCATACGTCACCATCAGAATTAACTAGTAATTCTGCAGCATATGTGGAACCATCGTCAAATCGTATTTTACCTTTTTTCCATGCCATAAGATCATCCTCCTTTATAAATATTATTTGTTATGGGATAATTTAGAGCGTTTAGTAAACTTATCATTATTTGCATCTATTTTTACACCATTTTCAATTCCTATATCGCTACCACTCTGAGGAAACATTTTTCTAAGCTCGGCATTAGTTTTCTTTTCGGTTTTCATATGACTTTTATTATTATTCATTAGTATTCCTCCTTATTTTATAACCTGATATTAATATAACCTTAATATCAGAAAAATATTTCAGCAAAAAAAATTACTATTGATGTATTAATTTATTATATAAAAAAATAATTTTAAAATATATCGAAAATTTGTTTATACAGATTAGAATTAGATGTATAATATTAACTTAGGAGTTATAATAATTTACGTAATTTAAAAATAGTGTATGAGGAAGTGATCTAACGTGCCATTTAATGTATACGATAAAAACAGAAAATATTTAGGATTTATTCAATGTGCATATCAGCAATATGCAAATGTATTTATGGTGGCTAGTACAAATATTAAGTTAGAGGATAAAGACTTTGATATAGTAAAAATTAAATCAAAGTTAGCAGGTTTTCTAGGTTGTAAAAGCATTTTAGGTAAAATAAATGAAGAAAAATTAAGCAAGAGTATAAATAATATAATAACTAAAGAATTTGGTAAATTTGATGATAATACATTTGAGGAATTATTGAAACTGGTCTATCTTAGAGTATTACGGTATGAACAAATTCTGCAATATAAAAGTATCGAAAATGAAAAGGTTAATTCATACTTTTTGTTGGATATTAATAATGTTGTAATCCAAAATGATTCTATAATTATAGATGAGGAAATAGATTATATTAGTAATGAGACTATAGGCAATCTTATTCCTATGGTTGCGAAGATTACTGACTATCCAATAATACAAATTGAAAGTATGTCTTCAGGGCAGGGGTTGCTATTAGGTGCAGATCTTGATGACCTTGCAGGAAGAAAGCATATTCA
Organism: Clostridium sp.; assembly: GCA_038040705.1. GTDB lineage: Bacteria > Bacillota > Clostridia > Clostridiales > Clostridiaceae > Clostridium_AD. The sequence continues at coordinate 3,691 of JANZQE010000034.1, forward strand.
TAAAACTAAACTAAAAATAAAATCGGGAAATTTTTCTTTTGATCTTAATTTGCCAGTAGAATTATATTTAAAAAAAGGTGATACAATTCAAATTTATATAGATAATAGAGTTATTAAAAGAGTATTTTGCAATGGGATAATATATGAATTCTAATTTAATACAAATGCCCTATAAGTATTGCTACTTATAGGGCATTTGTATTAAATTACTTAGCAAGCTGCGAAAAATAATGCTTAGGTATAAAACCTTTTTTTATACCTTCTGTAACCAGTAAATAAGTTGCAGTTGTATCAAATCTAGCATCGTGAAAATTTGCAGTATCACCAAAATATTCATTACTTTTTAAATTTATTACTTTTTCATTTAATTTAAGAAACTCAATATTTTCTGATAATTTCGGATTTTTATATCCTCCACGTGCAGAGTAAAGCTTGCAGATATCTTTATAGTATTTCATGGTACAAAATGTATGTTTAGGGGTTAAAGCATGTCCACAATTTTTAAGTTCGTGAGTAAGAAATTTTATATCAAAATTAACATTGTGTCCTACAAGAATATCTGCATTTACAAAGTCATCAATAAAATCTTCGTATGAATCTTCAAAAGTTTTTCCGTCGCTTAGTGCAAATAGTGCATCTACACTGAAGCCATGAACATCTTGCGCTGATGGTTCTACATAATCTACCGTAAAAAATATATTTTTACCTATTGTTTTTGTAGGTTTAAAATCAGTATCAACAAGTATATAACTAAGTTGACAAATGCTTCCCGGCCTTATGCCAGTAGTTTCCGTATCAAAAAAAATCATTCTCATTATATCCCTCCTATAGCTCTTTCTTCTCGCTTTTCTTTAATTTTTTATATACAAGTTCATATGATAAATCCACTAAAAAGAAAATCTTTTCATCTGTTATTGAACCATCAAGAATTATAGTATTCCAATGTTTTTTATTCATGTGGTAGCCGGGTGTAATTGCAGGAAAGTCCCTACGTAAGTCCTCAGACATAAAAGGATCACATTTAAGGTTTACCTCAAGTATCAGTTTATTAATATTTGTTAAGGCAAACATTTTAGAACCTACCTTAAAAACTAGAGTTTCATCATCAAAGGGAAAATACTCTGTAACACCTTTTTTACTCATGCAATAATTTTTAAATTCTTTTAAAGATAACATATTAATCATCCTTTACGTTCATATTAATTTAAAATGACCTCATATTAATTATAACATAGATTTTATATCTTTATATATTATAGAATGTTGTATATACTATCCATATATCATTCCATAATAATGAAAGTAAATGCGAGAAATGGAGCGAATACTAATGATTGAACTTTTAAGAAATCTTACTAATAATTTGGGGTATGTAATTCTTATTGCTTTTTTTGTGTCTAGAATAGGAAGCTTTAAGAATATTGTCCAAAAAGATAAATTCAGAAAAAGGGAATTAATTATGCTCTCAATTATTTTTGGAGCATTTGGAATACTAGGAACCTACACAGGCACTGATGTTAATGGGGCTATTGCTAACACCAGAATTATTGGTGTAATGGCAGGGGGAATACTATATGGCCCCTTCGTAGGGATAATGGCAGGGATTATAGCTGGAACGCATAGGTTACTCGTAGATATAGGAGGAATTACATCTGTGCCTTGTACAATTACCACTGTAATATCGGGGATAGCCGCAAGCGTAATATATAACAAATCAAATGAAACTAACAAGTGGTGGTATGGTTTAATTGGTGGGCTTCTAATGGAAATTTTAGAAATGGTTTTAATACTTACAATGGCACGTCCTTTTAGTAGGGCTGTAATTATTGTAAAAAGCATATACTTTCCTATGAGTTTTGCTAATGCCATTGGTATTGCAGTATTAATATTAATAATTCAAAAAATATTTAAAGAAAAGGATGAAATTGCAGCAAGGCAAGCACAAATTGCTTTAGAGATTGCTAAT
>JANZQE010000035.1:0-4560 GCA_038040705.1 Clostridium sp.
TGGGATTAATCTATACAAAATCCCGTTAATCAGGAGGCTTTATAATGAAAAAGTGGAATATGCAAAAAATAGTTATCACATCAGTATTAACGTTACTTGTAATTATCGGTGTAGGATTTGGCGGCTACAAATATACTAAAAGCAATCAGTACAATGCCCTAATTAAAGATGCAAATATCTATATGGAAAATAGTGAATATGATAAGGCTATAGCTTTATATAAGCAGTCGCTAAGTTATAAAAATGATCCCAACATAGATACTAGCATTAAGCTTGCTCAAAGCTTGACTGAAGAAAATAAAATTTATGATGATGGCATAAGATTAATGAAAGATAAAAAATATCTAGAGTCAATAGAACAATTTAAAATGATTGGAACTGATAGTGATAAGCTCTACAATGATGCTCAAAATAAGATAACTGAATGTACTAAAGAATATGTGGCACTAAATATTAGTAAAGCTAATATTGCTTTAGAAGCTAGTAATTATGATGAAGCTAATAATTATATAACCCAAGTATTTAAAGTTGATAACAATAACGAAAATGCTAAAAAGATTAAAGCTACTATAGATAATAAAATTGAGGAAGAAACTGCAGCCCAAAAATATAAGGAAGAACAGGAAAAAGCGGCTCAAAAAGCTAAGCTGGAACAAGAAAAAGCTGCTGCTGCTAGTAAGATAACTACCACATCTGCAGTTGATATAGTTAAAAACCTTGTACTTAAAGATTCAGATTCAAAAACAATAAGTCAATTTGATCATGAAGAAACCGTGGATGGAGTTAAATATTTTGTTATACATGTTTATGATGTAGTTGTTGATCACACAGCAACCAGGGGCTGGTACTTTGTGAATCAAAACAATGGAAAAGTCTTTGATGGGACTAATGGCGACCTTATACCTATGAATTAATAAATCAATAGTATTATATAAAGAAGAATAAATTTTCTAATTAAATAAAAACAAATATTAAAAAAATGACCTAGCTGTATATAGTATACGCTAAGTCATTTTTTATTTATGCATATTGTATTTTACCCACTCGTATCTATTTAAAAAGTTTCTTTATTACATCAAAAACGCTAAAACTTGTACGATTATAGACACGGTTATAGGCGGCTTTTTTAGGATTTGTAAACCAGCCAAACCCACGCGGAGCTTTTACCCCTAGATTATGACGTATTACTCTTTTTACACTTGTTCTACTACTAATCATTTTCTTTAAGCTGGGTTTTCTTATTCCAAATTTCATTATATGCCTCCTCGCATTATTTAAATATGGCTTACATGATTTAACATTATTATATCACAAATATGTTTTACATTAGCATATCATCAAAGTTATCTCCACTTAATACTAGTATATCCCCAATCTTAATCATTGTCGCTCCCTTAGGGTGTATTACATTATCTGCACGTTTTATCATTACAACCAAAATCTCCTCTGGTATACTTGCATTCATTATCGTTTTGTTAAGCCATTTACTTTCCGAAGTAATTTCTAATTCAACTAATTTTGTATTTGATTCTTCTTGATAGTCATTGAATGTCTTAAGAACTGCTGACTCATTATCAACAAGCTCTAATTTCTTTGCAATCGGTGCAATTAAAGTGCCTTGCAATAAAACTGAGAATAGTGCTATGAAGAATACTATATGAAAAATATCAGATTGTATAACTGCTTCATTAGTTACAGCGAGTATAGCAAAAACAATAGATGACGCTCCTCTAATTCCAACCCATGAAACAAACAATTTATGTTTTAAGGGAATTTTAAAAAAGCTCAGTATTCCGAATACGGAAATAGGTCTAGCAACAAAAATTAAAAACACCGAAATTAAAATTCCTGACAGTAAAACTGGTTGCAGATGAGAAGGGAAAGACAACAGACCCAATATAAAAAAGAGCATTATTTGCATAAGCCATGATATTCCATCTAGAAATTTAACCAAACTCTTCTTATATTGAATTTTACTATTTCCAATTATAATACCTGCAATATATACACTTAGATACCCATTACCACCAATCCACGAACTCAGGGAATATGCTAATATAGCTATTGCCATTACAAACACTGGATATAGTCCTTCTATTTCAAATGCGATATTTTTTAATATCCATGAACTTACTTTTGCTAATACAACACCAACTAATAATCCAAAGAACATTTGAAATATTAACATTTGTATTGTCGACTGTTCTCCTCCACCTTTTATTAAACTTAAAATTGTTATTGTAAGCATAAAAGCAAATGGATCATTACTTCCGCTTTCTATCTCTAGCATTGATGCAAGCCCATCTTTTAAATTTAGTTTTTGAGAACGTAAAATTGAAAAAACTGCTGCAGCATCAGTTGAAGATACTATTGATCCAATAAGTAATCCCTCTAAAAGAGATACCTTAAGAACTAAAGTGCAAAATAAACCTGTAATTCCTGCTGTTATAACAACCCCTAAAGTTGACATTAATACAGCTTTCCCAACAACTGGCTTTGCTACTTTCCAGTTCGTACAAAATCCTCCGTAAAAAATTATATATATTAAACCAATCGATCCCAATTGTTCCGCAATACCATAATTTTCAAATGGAATTCCTACAATTCCCTCCGAACCAAATACCATACCTAGCAATATAAAAACAAGCAATGAGGGCACTCCAAATTTATATAAAACTTTACTTGAAAAAATACATATTAATACAACAACTGAGGCTATAATCAAAGGCATTATCACCTGTTAATCACTTCCTTTCTATATTTAATAATTGGTTTTACTTAATTATTTTTATTTAACCCTAAAGATAAACATTCATTTAAAATATTTAACCCCTCAACAATTCTATTTTTTTTATATTCTTCTATTTCATTTAATGTTGGAATAATACTTTCAGATAATGTTTTTGTCACTTCTTTCATTATTTTTTCAGCATATTCCGTCATTTTAATATTTACATAGCGTTCATCTTTTAAATTTCTAACGCGCTCTATAAATCCACTCTTTTCCATCCGTTTACATAATGGAGATAAGTTGCTCTTTCCCATATAAAGATGATTACATAAATCTGTAATATTTTGTTCTCCATTTTTATGTAGTTCTAATAATACACTCGCTTGTACCGATGTTAGCCCATATGGTTCGTAAAAATCATGCATAATTACATTAATCTTTCCATTAACAGATTTTAATACTTCAATGAGTTTTTCTTGAAATTGTACATCAATCATAATTTTCTCCTTAACTAAACATATTTCATATATTAACTGTTCACATATGAATTGTACCATATTATGTTACATATGTCAATTAATTTTAAATGAAAAAAATCTCCTTATCCTAGGATAAGAAGATAAAAGTTACTATGGAATGTGCTTTTATAATAAACTGTTTACAAGATTATCTATCATAACATCTTCATTTTTTTTACTTCTCGTAATATCACTAACTGATTTAAATCCTAAACGATCTTTTATATTACTACCCATAGAAGTTACAACTAGATGTATCTTATCTAGTGATGTTGTTTTTAAAAAAGTTCTAATAGCGGGTGCTGCCCCGCCAGCCCACAATGGAGTAACTACAATAAATTCATCAGCATTACTTAAATCACCATTAATTTTTATATCAACGTTCTTATTTTTCGAAGAATAATAACCAGCTTTTATATATCCTAAGGTACCCTTCCAATTCATATTATCTGTGATTTCTATAACCTCACAGGAAAGTTTATTTGCTATTTTTTCGCCTATCCTCTTGCTACTTCCATTTCTTGTAAAATAAACAACTTTATAATTCACAATATCATCTCCCATATTTTATACGTATAATAAGATTTTTACGCTATACATATCCAAATATAGTATAATCTATATTTTGTGAAAATCATATAAAAATTAGTAAGTTACAATATATACTTTCCAAACCCGCTGTCAACGCCAGCGGCACCGTGTATTTATTTTACAGCATTGTTTATACCTACAGCAAAATCATAAACTTTTTTTATAATATCTTCCTGAGTTCCACCCTCAGCCACCAATTTTATTATTGCACTTCCCACAATAATAGCATCGCAATATGGGGCATAGGCTTTTGCCATTTCGGCGCTAGAAATACCAAAACCAAGAGCCCTCGGCATATTTGTGTAGCTTTTAATTAAATCCATATATTCTTTTATATCTGTAGTAATCTTTTGCCTTGTGCCTGTTACTCCATTCACGGAAACACAATATACAAAACCTTTTCCCATATTAGTTATTGCACTAATTCTAGCTTTGGATGTTGGTGCTACCATTGGAATTATGCAAATATCGTATTTATCAGCAATTTCTATTACTTCAGCCCTCTCTTCTAGTGGCAGATCAGGAATGATTAGACCGTCAACGCCAACCTTATGGCACTGCTCAAAAAATCTTTCAGAACCGTATTTGAATATTGAATTATAATAAAGTAAATATACTAGTGGAATTTGTGTTTTTTCTCTTATTTTACTAACTTTTTCCATAATTAAACTAATTTTCGTACCACCTGCTAAGGCTCTTGTAGAAGAAGCTTGTATTACA
>JANZQE010000036.1:0-2694 GCA_038040705.1 Clostridium sp.
AAAAATCAGTAGATTTTTTTAAATCAGAAACATAGAGTTCAATATGATGAAGCAACCCTTTTGACAAGAAGCATCACTCCTTTTTTTATTATTTGAATACATGAACTTAGATAGTTTTGTGTATCTAAAACCTAGATAAATAGACCATAAAAAGACTTAGAACCTATAAATATATTATTCTTCATAAAAATCGTAAGTTCGACCTTCAAAAGCAATAAAATCTATATTTTTTTTTTCAAAAGAACGAGAACCTATAACAATAGATTTGTCTAAATCGTCTATCAGAATATCTTCGATCAGTTGAAACGCCTTTATTGTATCTGATTTTGAGATAGAAAAATTAATGTCTGGTTGTTCATTGTACTTTACTGTAACTGGCCATAAATAATCTTGAGTAAATTCGTTATATTCCGGAAAATCGACATACAGTGGAATTTCTTCTTTTTTTATACCCATATTGTTTAAGCTCCTTTGCTAATCTAGTTATCTAAGTAATATTTTAGCACAGACTCCAATAAAAACTGGGTAATATTTAATCAGATAAAAAGTATTTAATACACGAAATTACATAGAATCATGTATTTATTTTTTTGAATTGTTTCTCCATCGAGAAAGGTAATACATCTCATGTATCTTCTAAAAGATTTTCTAAAGAGGGATAATGAGCAAAAGAAGAGTAGATTCATACGATATTTTTATTTATATCAACAAAAGTTAAAATAAAACAGTGAAATCATTAAAAAAAGTGATATTAGTTTACTAAATGCTATTTTTAATGCAAACTATAGGTAGAGAGGTCTTTCCTAATATAATCATTTTGGAAAGACAAATATTAAGGATAGTATTGCAGGAAGTAAATTGAAGGAGGAAACAGTATGAAACAATTAAATGAATTTCCGAATCAAGAGCTTTTAAATGCCAAGGGACCTTTTATAACGTTATATCAAAAAGTAGAACTTACTCCCCCTAACACAGAAAGGGAGCAAGTTAAGTTCAAAAATCAACTGAAGAAAGCACGAAATTCATTGAAAGAAGAGTGCGGTGGATCGACAGGTGAAGCACTCATGGAACAAATGGAAAAAGTGCCTAACGACAAGAGTTTTTGGTCAGTAAATAAAGGAACAGTAGCATTCTTCTTTACTCCTAACGAAACATATTATTACCAACTAAATACAAGTATCCAAGATAGTGTCGAATTCGATGAAAGACCAAATGTTTTACCGATAGTCCAAGAATTCCAATACATTGATAATTATTATTTATTATGCTTAAATCATGATAAATTTAGTCTTTACAAAGGAACGTTAAATAAAATTGAACCGCTTGAGTTACCTGAAGATGCACCAACTACTATCGAAAAAGTAATGGGTTATGAATACGCTGATCCACAACAAATTACCGGTGGAATAGCAGGATCTTCAAACGTACATGGAACAACAGAAATAAGTGATAAGCGCGAAAAAGATCTTAAAACTTATTATCTTACCGTTGATAATTTTATCTTTGAACACTACACAAGAGAGACACAGCTTCCCGTTGTCCTTTTTGCTCTAACGGAAAACCAAGCAGCATTCCGTGAGGTGTCAAAAAATAACATGCTAAGTGAAGAAAGAATTGAATCCTCACCATCTCAGCTAAATCATCAACAAATTGGAAAAGAAGCTGCTAAGTTGAGTAATCGTGTCATTAAAGATCGTCACGACGCCGTTTTATCACGATACCGCGAAACCACTCTACAATATAAGCTAGGAGACCAGTTACAAGACTTGGTGGTTGCTAGTATAGAAGGTCGTATTGATACTCTATTTATTGATAAAAGTGTTGAAGTAAAAGGATCTATTGAACAAAATGGTAGGATTGATCATGGTGGAGATAATAATCTTCTCAACCAGATTGCTTTAAACGTACTGAGTACAGATGGAAAAGTTTACGTATTAGAAAGAGCACAAATGCCTGAAATGAAAGATGTTGCAGCGATTTTAAGATATTAATTGAATAAGTAAACATAATAAGATTAGCAGGAAGGAATCCCAATGGGGATTTTTCCTGCTAATCTTATTATATTCCCTATACATTCGGGTAGGTTATTTAACTATCCCGTACATGAAATTTTATAAAAAACGTGTATCGGGAATCCTATCTCTATAGGGTTCTTTTTTTATACTGGTCTATAATTGATATCTGCCACTGTGAATTACCATTAGGGGGTAGATCTATTTTTTTGTTATCAGCTTTTAAAGAACAATTTGTATCTATAAACGATCCATATTAACATCGTTGGGATAAAAAAGAAGTTGATTATGCTTTTACAATCTATCAAGCGAAGATCTGGTCATATCCACGAAGAATTTGTATTAAATCTACGCGTGAAGCAACTGAATTAATCGAATAATTAAGAATAATTATTTACCTAAAATATCTCCTCAGGGTTTCTTTCATCCAAATGCTTCTTTATTATTTAAAGGTGGCACAAATATGAAGGAAGTACCAGAAAGATTAGGTCATGCAAGCATTCGAAATTACTTTAGCTATTTATACCCTCGTTACTAAAAAATCAAGAAATAATATAGCCGAAAAAATTGCTAATTATGCTAATCTTTAGGCCGAGAAGATCAATGCAAAAAAAGACACTCTCCAAATATTGGAAAGTGTCTTTGAACATTGTAATTGAATGGTACTCGATTTCTCGCGAAA
>JANZQE010000037.1:0-3804 GCA_038040705.1 Clostridium sp.
AATTATTGGAGCATATTCTTTTATCCTTAAAGGAGAAGTGACTTAATTTATGAGTATTAAAATTAAAATAATTATTAGCTACTTAATATTAACTATACTTACATCAAGTTTTTTAGGAATTTTAATTGGAAAAATAACAAAGGATGCAGTATTTAAGGAAGTCATAGAAAAAAGTCAATCTATAACAGAATTAATTAAAACTACAATAAGTGTAAGAAATGATTCTATTATAGAAAAATCCTATAGTGATTTAAATTCTGCCAAGAAATTATTATATAGGCTTGGTGATATAAATGTAGATACTACTGAAATTATAAAAGTTGGGAATTATTATTTACCAGTACTTTATGCTGGAACACAAAGGCTCTCACTAGATACCAAAATTGTTGATGATATACATAACTCTTCAGGTACTACTGTTTCAATATTTTTATTAAACGATGATAAATTAACAAGAGTATCTACAACCCGTATTAAAGACAACCAAAGAATCGAAGGGTCCTATTACCCCCGCGACTCAGAAGTTTATAATAAAGTAATTAATAATGAGGAGTATCTTGGTGTGAGCACCTCTCAAGGTGAGAGCTATTTGGCAAGAATTGTTCCATTAGTTAATAAAGATAAAAAAGTTATAGGAGCAATCGGTGTAGGGAACACGTTACTAAATAGTTATTTAGAAGAAAAATTAAGTAATATTAAAATCGGAAAAACAGGTTACGTATATATAATGGATTCTGATGGCAAAGCCATTGTCCATCCAGAAGATAAGGGTAAAAATATAAGTAAATATGAATCCAGTCAAAAAATTTTTTCATCCAAAGACGGACTAATTGATTACACACATAAAGGTGTTCATAAATTAGCTTATACTATGTATATTGAGCCTTACGATTGGTACATTGTCACCACAGCTAACTATGATGACTTAGCATCATCTAGTAAATCAATTTTGTATACCACATTATTATGTGGACTAATAATGATTTTACTAGGTAGTATTGTAGCTGTATTTATGGCCAACACTTTAGTTAAACCCATTAATAAATTAAAGTCATATATGGAGCTAGCCAGTAAGGGTGATTTAACAGTTCGTTCAGACATAAATAGTAAAGATGAAATAGGGGTGTTATCAGATAGTTTTAATACTATGATAATTGAAAATAATCGGCTCATAGAAGAACTCGTACAATATGATATATTAAAAACCGAATTTATCGCCAATATGTCGCATGAATTAAGGACACCGCTAAATATAATTTTTTCTACAGCACAACTATTTTCTGTATATATAAATAAAGATTCTAATTTAAATAATACTCAGAAGTTAAACGAATATACTAATTACATAAAACAAAATTGTAATAGGCTATTAAGACTTGTAAATAACATAATTGATATAAGTAAAATTGATTCTAAATTTATGGAATTAAATTTGAAGAATCAAAATATAGTACAGACGGCTGAGGAAATAACACTATCTACAATTCAATATGTAAGTGGACTGTCTAGAACAATTATATTTGATACGGATGTTGAAGAAAAGATTATGGCTTTTGACGAAGAAAAAATGGAACGGATTTTACTTAATTTGATTTCTAATGCTACTAAATTTACTGTACCAGGAGATACAATTGAAGTTACACTGCAGGATAAAGATACTCACATTATACTTTCTGTTAAGGATAATGGCATAGGAATTCCAAAGGATAAGTTATCCCAAATTTTTGAAAGATTTAAGCAGGTAGATCCAATACTCAGTAGAGCACATGAAGGTAGTGGTATAGGCCTTGCTATTGTTAAATCACTAGTGGAAATGCATGGAGGTACAATTAGTGTACAAAGCAAGTATCAAGAAGGTACAAAATTCACAGTAAATTTACCTTGTAAGATGACAACCCATAATGATAATCAGAATACAAAAGAAGATTTTATTTATCACACGAATAGTGAAAAGACTGAAGTTGAATTTTCTGATATATATAAATAAAAAGCTGCATTAAATGCAGCTTTTTATTTATATTACCAAACTATTCTTATCATTTAAAATCTTATTATCCTTAGATCTTTGAATTATATATACCCCTGCTAATAAGGCTATACCAACTATATTTGCTACTAAATTTGTTGTAACCAATAAAATCCCGCCTATTAAAAATACAAGACGTTCAATAATAGACATTTTCGTCTTAAAATATCCAGTTAGGGAAGATGCAACACATATGATCCCAATTATTGCTGATACTACAATTACGATTAAATGAAATGGTGTCACATCAATTAATAGCAATTGGGGACTATATACAAAAATAAAAGGTATGATGAATGCAGCTACTGCTAATCTTGCCGCCTGCACTCCCGTCCTCATAGGCTCTGACTTTGCCACACCTGCTGCTGCCACGGCCGCTAGACACACGGGAGGTGTTACATCGGCAATGATTCCAAAATAAAAGGCAAACATGTGAGCTGCTAACACAGGAACACCTAACATCACTAATGCTGGTGCCGCTATGGTTGCAGTTATAACGTAATTAGCTGTAGTAGGCACACCAATGCCTAGTACCAAGGAAGTTAACATGGTGAAAAACAATGTAAGTATAAGCTTACCATTTGCCATACCTACCAAAATAGATCCCATTTTAAGTCCTAGACCCGTTTGGGTAACCACTCCGATGATAATTCCTGCACAAGCACATGCAGCGATAACTGTTAAAGCACTTTTTGCTCCTTTTTCAAGCCCACTAACAATATCTCTAAAACTTAGCCTTGTTTCTTTCTTTATGCTAGCTACGATAATAGCCGTAAGGATTGCACCTAATGCTGCTCTAAGAGGGGTATATCCTGCCACTAATAAATACATAACAGTAATAATTGGAATTATAAGGTGGCCTCTTGTCTTCATAACATGAGAAAATTTAGGCAATTCATCCTTAGGTATTCCCTTAAGCCCCAGTTTTTTTGCTTCAAAGTGAACGCCAGCCCAAACACCAAAATAATATAATAAAGCTGGAATGGCAGCCGCACTAATAACCTTTATATAAGGTGTATTGGTAAATTCAGCCATTAAAAATGCTGCTGCTCCCATAATTGGAGGCATTAATTGTCCTCCTGTGGACGCGGTGGCTTCAACCGCTCCCGCAAATTCACTTTTGTAGCCTAATCTCTTCATCATTGGAATTGTAAAACTTCCTGTTCCAACAACATTTGCAACTGAACTTCCAGTAAGTGTACCCATGCATGCACTAGATAATACAGCAACCTTTGCTGGACCTCCAGGTGCAAAACCTGCAATGGCATTGGCTGAGTCTATAAAAAATTCACCCATTCCTGTTTTTTCAAGATAAGCTCCAAATAACAAGAACATAAAAATGAAAGTGGATGAGACCCCTATAGGGATACCAAATATTCCTTCCGTAGTAAAGAACAATTGTTGAACCAAATTCTCTATATCAACCCCTCTATGGGCTAATTTTCCTGGAACATAACGGCCAAGTAGGGCGTATGCGATGAATGCTAGGGCAATAATTACCATAGGCCATCCAATTACCCGCCTTGCAGCTTCAAGCACTAACAAAATGGCTATGGATCCAACAATCATATCCATGGTGGTTACCCGTCCCGCTCTAAATACCAAATCTTTATAAAAAACAACTACGTAGATGCATGTCATTGCTGCTGCAATCGCAAGCCCTATATCTACGGGATGCATTTTTTTCCTTGACCACGATCCCTTTGTTGGATAAAATAGATAGACTAAACTAAGTCCAAAGGCCAAGTGAATTGCCCTTTGTAACATGGCATCCATTA
>JANZQE010000038.1:0-9828 GCA_038040705.1 Clostridium sp.
TGCTCTCATTGGTCAAATAAATGGTCTGGGAAGTTATACAGTTCCATCAGCTCGTCTTGTAGGTGGTATGATTGCAAAAGAAGGGGTGGATATACTTATTACTGTTGGCCCAACCGCTAAAGAAATTGCAAAAGAAGCTGATCTGAAAGGGCTCGTGGGAAAGATTTATGTATTTCCAAATATTAACCACGTATACCCTTTTATGGAAAAATTATTAAATAAAAACACAATACTACTGGCGAAATGTTGCATGTATGATACTCCTTTTAGAAACTTACTTAAAAAATTAATTTAATTCACCTTGTTGTTATTATTTCATATACTAGCTAGTGTAAAGATAGATATGTTTTCTAATGAAAGGAGAATAAAATGCCTATAATTATACAATTAATTGAAGATCTTAAGACTCTAATTCCAGGGTTACCATTAAATAACGGTCAAAAAAACTCATTAACTGTTAAATTAGATGGTGCTATAGCTGACCTTTGCAAGACTCCTCCAAATGTACCACCTGCATGCGGTAAACTAAAGGCTCTTGTTAATCAAGTGCAAGCATTTATTCAATCAGGAATCCTTACTCCAGAACAGGGTCAACTACTAATTGATGCTCTGAATGATATAAGAACAGAACTTGGATGTTTTCAATACGAAAAATAATTATCATCTATTTTCATTAATGCATAAATAAATTGACTTGCATATAAAAAGATCTCAGCATTGTTTTAAAGCTGAGGTTTTTTTATTTTGAAGAGCAAACTCTATTGCCGCCGTAAGATTATCGGAGGTGAGAAAAACTTGTGTGCTATATCATTACTTATGTCTAACATAGCCTAAAAATAAAATACCAGCAAATCTTATTAATAAATAATTAAAATTTACTGGTATCATATAAATATACTAGAAATATAGTTTGATGTAAAACCACACTTTTAACAATTGCTTTTTACTTTATACAATACTATAATTAAGTAAATAATTTAAATTCAGGATAGGAGCCTCATTATGAATGATAAATATATAGTATATATTTCACAAAAAAGGAGGTAAAAAGTATGTCAGAGATCACAAAGCAAGCTTTAGCACAATCACTAAAAAAATTAATGAATACTACTCCTTTAGTTAAAATCACAATTAATGATATTGTTAAGGAATGTAAAGTAAATCGTCGTACATTCTATTATCACTTTCAAGATATTTATGCACTTTTAGAGTGGATTTTCAAAAAAGAAGTTGGAAATGTAATGGAAGAAAATATAACATATGACACATGGCAAGAGGGGTTTTTGAGAATATTTTATTATTTGAGTGAAAACCGCAAAATGGTTCTAAATACTTATAATTCCATTGGGCGAGACAAATTAGAAACTTACTTGTACAGTGCAGTGTATAACCTCGTTTTAAATGTTGTAGATGAAATTACCTTAGGCAAAGAAGTGTCTGAAAAAGCAAAGGAATTTGTAGTGAATTTTTATAAGGTTGCATTTGTTGGTTTATTGCTTGAATGGATAAGAAAAAATATGATGGAAAATCCAGAGCAAATTATTGATAATATTAATAAAATAATAATTGGAGATACCCATAAAGCTTTATTAGAATTCAAAATACCACAATAGTATTATATATATAAAAGCTATGAAATTAAGTTTTTAAACTCATATTTCATAGCTTTTTATTATTTGGATTTAAATTAAGCCTTCTAAACTGGTATTGCACAATAATTTTTTGATAATGCCTTCAGCTGGTAATGGTCTTCCACTATTCAGTGCTTTAGTTGCGTTAGCAACAACACGTATATCGTATTGGCTAGGATATACTTCAGGTGGGTTTTTTTCAAGTCCGAGTAAAGTATATACAGCCATAATAGCGGAACGAACTGAATATTCAACAGTAAATACACAATCATCTTTAACTTCTGCAAATTGACCTAAAAATGCAAGGTTTGAACTGCCAGCAGGTACAACTTGTGGTCTATCTCCTTTAACACGTGGCATAAATTGACTTGTAATATAAGGCATGATAGAAGGAATTACAATTGTTGTATCAATATATTCATCCATATCTTTTGCATCAATTCCTAAATGATATAAAAGTTCTTGTAATAATTCTCTACCAGTACATTCACTCATTTTCTTTTTAATGAAATCACCTTCATTGTTAGGGAATAAAGCATATGCCCATAGAACTATAACATCATCAGGTTGATCAGTAAATTGAGGTTGTCTATTAACAGTAACACTTAATAACCAGTTTGAGTCTTTAACTGTTATTATTCCGCCTGTTGCAGTTTTATGTGGAGCTATTTCTCTTTCAGCAAACTTCTCCATAAGTTTTCTCATTTTAGGACCTTTAGCAGTTATTGTATATGATTCCCATGTAGTTTTATCAATATCACTACAGAATACTTCTGGTTTACCGAACGCGCCATCTTTTTTAGCTATTTTTTTCCATAGACTCCAGCAGGAGCCTTCGCTTCTATCGAGTACTGGTGCTTTATCCATATTTCCAAGTGTAGCATTTTCAGTCATAGAACCATTAGTAAAGAATACTAAATCATTTTCTGTAGTTTTAATAAGTTCCTCTTTTTTACCATTACGAGTTAAATGAATTCCTGTAACTGTTTTTTTATCTGCAGTTATATCTACATCTAAATCAGTTACTTGTGTATTTAAGTCAAATACTACTCCTTGTGACTCTAACGATTTTTTTAGTGGAAGAATCATTGAATCGTATTGATTATATTTAGTGAAAACTAATCCTTCCATTTTACTCATTCCTGGAATCATATGCATAAAACGATGCATATAACGTTTCATTTCTACAAGACTGTGCCAATTTTCAAATGCAAACATACTTCTCCAATATAACCAAAAATCAGTTTCTAACAATGAAGAATCGAAAAATTGTTCAACAGTAACTGCACCTAAAGAATCTTCTGTAGCAAGAAATAATTTAGTAAGTTGCTTAACATGATTTTCTGCTAATCCAAGAGTTGAAAAACCAAGTTTTTCTCCACGGTTAGCAATAGCACGACAGTTAGAGTAGTTAGGATCAGCATTATTTAATTCTTTAAATTCATCTAAAACAGTTCGTCCAGTTTCTTCTAATGAAGGAACTTTTCCAAATAAATCCCACATACATTCATAATGTTCTTCCATTTCTCTTCCGCCAAGTGCAACATATCCATCCTTTGAATTTCCAGCACCGTCCATAGAGCCACCGAGAATATTTTTTTGTTCTAAAATAGTAATGTTTTTACCGTCCATATGACCATCTCGAATTAGGTATTCAGCAGCTGCTAATGAAGCGATACCTCCACCAATTAGATATGCTTTTTTATTCTCAATTCCTTCAGGTTTTATTGTTTTAATTCTTTCATAATTTACCATAATTAATCTATCTCCTTTTAATTTAAAAATCTTGTGTTGGAGTGTCTATAACAATAATATAATTTTTATGAAAGAGAGTAAATCATCAAAAGGGGTGGTTTGTGCAAATTTGCCACAAAACCTTTGATTTGTGCAAGTTAATTTGTTTTATCATGCGAAGAATTGGTAACAAATGCACTAACATACTTTTCTTTGGTGTATTCAAAGCATTTAAAGTATAATAGGCTATAGTGAAGTAATTAAAATTTCCATATGGGGGTGATTTAATGATATTAGAAATTATATTGGGACTTGCCGATAAATTCGGGAATTTATTTGTTTTTGCCTTTGTTTTATCTAGAATTAAAGCCTTTAGGAAACTAGTGGCAAAAAAACCTGTGACACTAGGGGATAAGGTTTTATTGTCTGTGGTTTTCGGGATATTTGGTATCATCGGCACCTATTTTAGTATTGAATTTAAAGGGGCATTGGTCAATACAAGGATTATAGGGGTTGCTACCGGTGGATTACTCGGAGGGCCATTTGTAGGACTTTTAGCGGGACTGATAGCCGGGGGACATAGAGGAATAATCGAGGGAGGAGGGTTTACTGCCTTGGCATGTGCTGTATCTACGCCCTTAGAGGGATTAATGGCGGGGTATATGGGCAAGCTTGTTGAGAATAAGAAAAAGAAGTGGCTTTATGCCGCTTTAACGGGAGCAATCGCTGAAAGTATGCGAAAAATCTCCGTATTGATTTTCTCAAGACCTTTTCCAATGGCTGTGGATCTTGTGAAGGCCATATGGATTCCAATGGTTATAATTAATTCTCTAGGACTGGCATTACTATTTATTATTATTGACAATATCTTTAGCGAAGAAGAGAAGCAGGGTGCACAACAGGCGCAATTAACCCTACGAATTGCCGATGAGGTATTACCACTTTTAAAGAAGGGAATTTACTCTAATGAGATAAGACAAGTGGTAAAAATCATATATGATATGACTGATTTTATTGGCGTAACCATAACTGACAGGGAAAAGATTCTTGCTCATGGGGGTGTGGGTACACCTCGCCATGATGAGGGGACTAATATTGTAACAGAGGCGACGGTGGATGTGTTAAAGACAGGTGAAACTATCATTATGGATTATTGCAGCGAAACACATTGTGAATATCTAGAGAGTTGCCCTCTAAAGTCGCTAATAGTAGCCCCCCTTAGAGAAAACGGGAAGATCATCGGAACTATTAAGCTATATAAGGGAAATGCAAACGCCATTACCTCCATTGATATGGAACTTGTAAATGGTTTGGCTAAATTATTTTCGACCCAGCTGACATTAGGCAAACTAGAACGTAATTCAAGTTTGCTTGCCACAGCGGAATTAAAGGCCCTTCAAGCACAAATCAACCCACACTTTTTATTTAATTCCCTGACGGTCATTGGTTCCCTTTGTAGAATTAACCCTGAAAAGGCTAGGGACCTTATTATTCATCTTAGCAATGTATTTAGAAAAAATCTCAATATGAATAAGGAACTTGTGGAATTGGAAGTTGAACTAAATCATGTAAGGTCCTATGTAAAAATCGAAGAGGCTCGGTTTGAAGATAAATTAAAAGTATTTTATGAAATAGAGGAAGAAATTAGTTGCATGCTACCTCCACTAACTCTCCAACCAATTGTGGAAAATGCCATAAAGCATGGACTCCTTCCTAAGAAAAATGGTGGATATGTTAGGATAAAAGGCATGAAGTATGAAGATGATATTGTCATAGAAATCTATGATAATGGGATAGGGATAGATGAGAATAGGATTGTAGGGCTCCTTTATGACGCGAACAGACATAGGGACTCTATTGGACTCAATAATGTAAATCAACGATTAAAGGGAATGTTTGGACATGAGTATGCTCTGAAAATTGAAAGCAAAGTGAATGAAGGTACCTGTGTAAACATAAGAATTCCTATTAGACAAAGGGGGAAGACTACAGATGCTGAAGGTTTTAATTGTAGATGATGAAAAATATATCCGTGATGAGTTGAAGTATTTTTGTGAAAAATTTAGTGATGTGGTTGTATGTGGAGAAACAGGGGAAGGAAACGAAGCAGTGACCCTTTCTTATAAATTAAAGCCTGATATTGTATTTTTGGATATCCAGCTTAATGATATCAGTGGGATATTAGTGGCTAGAAAAATCCGTGAGCAAAAGGAACCACCTTTTATTGTATTCGCAACGGCCTATGATAAATATGCCATAGAGGGATTTGAAATCGATGCTATAGACTATATTTTAAAGCCTTTTTCAGAGGAACGTATAAAGATGAGTCTAGATCGAATAAAAAATCGATTGTGTAAACTAAATATAGAATTGCCAGTAAGTAGCATGGCAGAAATCAATATCAATAAATTATGTGTCATGAGTGATAATAAATTAATGTTAATTGATATGGGCGCAATACAGTACATTGAATGTCAAAACAAGGATATCATTGTGTACAGCAAAAATAAGGAATACCTTTATAAGCATTCACTGAAGGAATTGGAGGTAAAATTCAAAAACAAAAAGTTTGTTCGCACCCATAAAAGTTTCATTGTTAATGTAGATTTTATCCATGAAATTATTCCCTGGTTTAACTACACCTATAAGGTAACAATAAATGGAAAACAAGATGTTGAAATCCCAGTAAGCAGGTATTATTTAAAAAACTTCAAAGATTTATTAGGCATATGAAGCAGGATTATATCCTGCTTCATGCATTTAATTGAATATTAATGCATCTTAGAATAAAATAGTGTAACAAAATCTAAGTGAATTTTAAAATATATAAGAATGATGTAGAATTATATTAAATTATAAAACATTGTAAGGGGGAGATTCAATTATGAAAAGAAAATTAATGATTATTTTAGCTTCCGTGATGGCATTTAGTATAATAGCTACAGGATGTTCAAGTAATAAAACAACAGACCCAGCAGCTTCAGAAAAAGATAAATCCACTAAGAAAACGTTTGTAACAATCGCTACTGGGGGAAGCTCAGGTGCGTACTTTGCATTAGGTGGAGCTATTTCAAACTTATTAAATGAAAAGGTAGAAGGAGTTAATGCATCAGTTCAATCAACAGGGGCGTCTGCAGTAAATGCAACCCTTATTGGTGAGGGAAAAGTAAACATTGCTTTTGCTATGAATGACGTTGTGAGCTATGCATATACAGGAACAGAAGTATTTAAGGAAAAGGGAAAGGTAGAGAACTTAAGGGGGATCGCATCCTTATATCCAAACTTTGTACAAGTAATAACGTTAGAAGATACAGGAATTAACGAAATTGAAGATTTAAAAGGAAAGAAGGTAGGAGTAGGAGCTCCTGGTAGCGGTACAGAAGTAAATGCTCGTCAAATTTTAGGGGCCAGTGGTATCACATATGATGACATCGATGAGGACTTCTTGTCTTATGCAGAAGCAGTAGAACAGATGAAAAATGGAGCAGTTGATGCAGTATTCTTAACTTCGGGACTGCCAAATGCATCGATAATGGACTTAGCAACTACAAAGGATGTAAAAATTGTACCTATTAGAAAAGCAATTGTAGAAAAGTTAGCAAAGGAGTTTCCTTTCTATTCATCAGCTATGATTAAAGGTGGGACCTATGATGATAAGGAAGATGTTGAAACCGCAGCAGTAACTACACTACTTGTGACAAGCGCAGAAATGGACGAAGAGCTTGTCTATAACATAACAAAGACAATCTTTGAAAATTTAAAGAATCTTACAGATACACATTCATCAGCAAAAGATATTAGCGTAGACTCTGTAAGGATAGGAATGCCTATTCCTCTTCATCCAGGAGCTGAAAAATACTTTAAAGAGCTAGGGAAGTAAGACTTAAAGGGCATTAGAGATAATGCTCTTTTTTTATAAGTGTTTTTAAAATAAAGAGTGGGGTGAAATAATGGGGAAATTAAAGAAACAACAGGAAGAAACTGCTACTGGACATGAGGCGGTTATGGAGAAGTATGACACTGAATCTAGGTTTAGAAAATTCTCTAGGAATAGTGTTCCCGGAATGATTGTATTTATTGTATGCATTGCATTGTCAATGTTCCATCTTTATACAGCATATGCAGGTCCATTGGTTACACTTATGCATAGAGCTGTACATACGTCCGTTGTAATGGCCTTGGTGTTTGTACTTTATCCCTTTGGGAAAAAATCAGCAAAAGAAGCACCGCCAGTTCTCGACTGGGTCTTTGCAATATTATCGATAGGTCTTGGATTGTATATTGTGCTCAATTATAATGGGTTAGTTCTTAGGGCGGCAATGCCAAATAATACGGATATTGCATTCGCTATTATGGCCATATTACTTGTATTGGAAGCTGGAAGAAGAATTATGGGTAAGGAAATTGTAATACTTGCCATGATATTCTTAACTTATGCTTATGTTGGACCATATCTTCCCGATATCATTGCCCATAGGGGATATAGCGTGAAGGATATTGCGGAATATATGTATTTAAGCACGGAAGGGATATTTGGTATTGCCATTGGTGTTTCATCCACATATATTTTCTTATTTGTACTATTTGGAGCCTTTCTATCAAAATCTGGAATGGGTCAATTTTTCAATGATTTAGCTATGGCTGTTGCAGGTGGTGGTAAGGGCGGACCTGCAAAGGTTGCTGTAGTTGCTAGTGGGCTTTTAGGATCCATAAACGGCAGTGCCGTTGCCAATGTGGTGACAACGGGAGCATTTACGATCCCGCTTATGAAGAAGATTGGTTACAAAGCAGAATTTGCTGGAGCAGTTGAAGCGGCGGCATCATGTGGGGGTCAAATATTACCTCCTGTCATGGGAGCAACTGCATTTATCATGGCAGAATATTTGGGTGTACCTTACACTACCATTGCAGTGTCTGCTATTATTCCTGCCCTTTTATATTACCTTGGAGTTATTGTGATTATTCACTTAAGGGCATCAAAAAATGGATTGAAAGGTCTTCCTAGGGAAGAATTGCCAAAGGTATCTAAGGTATTAAAGGAAAGAGGACATCTAATTCTTCCGTTGGTTGGACTGTTATTTCTCTTATTTAAAGGGTTTACACCGATTTATGCAGCATTTTACTCTATCCTCTTTTCAATAGGGGCTAGTGCTTTAAAGAAAGAGACAAGAATGAGCTTTGCAGATATTATTGATGCATTAGAAGGTGGCGCTAAGACAGCATTAGGGGTAGCCATGTCATGTGCAGTAGTTGGATTAATCATTGGTGTGGCAACTCTTACAGGATTTGGGCTAAAGCTAGCCGGAGCAATTCTATTTCTAGGTCACGGGAGTTTATTGGCCACATTATTCCTAACGATGATTGCATGTATTGTACTAGGAATGGGACTACCATCAATACCTGCTTATATCATTACGGCTACCATGGCAGCACCTGCCTTGGCAGAAATGGGTGTTCCAATGTTGGTTTCCCATATGTTTGTATTCTATTTTGGAATGCTGGCAAATCTAACACCACCGGTAGCATTAGCAGCCTTTGCCGGGGCGGGGATTTCAGGTGGGAATCCAAACAAAACTGGTTTTCAAGCCGCTAAATTGGCAGCGGCAGGGTTTATTGTACCCTATATTTTTGCCTTTAATCCGGCTTTGCTTTTAATTAATACAACCCCTATGGAGATTGTGATGGTCACTACTACAGCTGTTATTGGGGTTGTGGCATTGGGTGCAGCAGTGGAAGGATATTTATTAGAGAGATTAAATGCTTTTTATAGAATATTTTTATTTGTTGGCGCTCTATCTTTGATGAAACCAGGGCTTCCAACGGATCTATTAGGAATAGGTATATTTGCAGCTGTGTTGTTTATTCAAAAGATAGGAATAAGAAAGGAACTAACAGCAAGTTCATAAAACTTATCACCTTAGGGTGAAACTGGTCACCTTAGGGTGGCCAGTTTTTTAATTAGATAAGGTAGTACATGGATTCGAGTAGCATATATTTTTATAGGGCTATCATTTTCAACCATCTCATAGAGCTTGTATTCTTTATTTTTAAAATAAAAGGTATGCTTGGCAAAATTTGAAATTCCATAGGTGATTTCAGGAATTTTTTTGTTGATACCACTATAAACAACATAACCATCCTTAATCGTCGCTTTATTGCCGGCGCTTGAAGGTACTCCTGCCCCGAAGGCTTTGAACCTTGTTCTATCCAGTACGATTTCACCTTTTTCATCAATTCTAAAAATTTCATCCCAAGGCGCAAGTTCAACAGAATGCATCCATCTCATGGTGAACTCATCACCAGTATAAACTCTTGAAATGAAGATAGTTTTTGATAAGGGAAGACTTTCCAAAATTAATACGTTATTGGTTGTAGTGCTCAGCAAAAGAACCCCTATGGATAATATACAAAGCAGGATTATTTTTTTCTTGTGTTTCAAAGTGGGTACCTCCTTCAAAAAAAT
>JANZQE010000039.1:0-4986 GCA_038040705.1 Clostridium sp.
TAGCGCTGCTGCTGGATTGCCGGGAACTGAAGGTTTGTTTGCTGCTATTCAAACTCGTGGAAATGTAGAAGTAGGATTTACTGCTGCTGCTGGACTTGATGAATTTGATGCTATCCTTAAGAATTTAGATACTCAAGGAGCAATTGAAGAAAACATGTTATTCTTACAGAGACAAACATCTCTTGATTTTGATGATATGCTAGCTGCTATATCTGGTGGATTCGCCGGTGGAACTGCTTTTGGTTTATTTGAAAACTCAGAAGAAATGGCTTTGAATTTAGGATTTAGCGGATTCCGTAGAGGATCTTACGATTTCTATAAGACTGACTGGAAATACTTAAATGACGCTTCTACTCGTGGAGCTATCACAGGTATTAGTTCTATCGAAGGTGTATTAGTACCAGCTGGAACTTCTACAGTTTACGATCAAGTACTAGGTACAAACATCCGTCGACCATTCTTACACGTACGATACAGAGCTTCTCAAGGAGATGACAGACGTATGAAGTCTTGGTTAACTGGTTCTGCAGGTGGAGCATTTACTTCTACTCTGGATGCTATGGAAGTAAACTTCCTATCTGAAAGATGTTTAGTAACTCAAGCTGCTAACAACTTTGTATTATTTAAAGGAATCTAATGATTCAACATTAATAACAATCCCTGCCTTCGGGCGGGGGTTTTTATATGACATTAGCCCCTTACTACTTATATACTAAGGCTAGTGTCACATTTTTAAACTATTTAATTTTATTATATTATGGCTAAACAAGCTAAAGCAAAGCAAGTTGAGGTTGCACCTCAAGAAGAAGCAGTAACAACAATGGCTGCTCCAGTAAAACCTGCAAAATCATCGTGGGAAATCAAAGATAGAGTTTATTACCTGACAGGCAATAAAAACCCTTTAACATTAACAATACCTGGAAAGCACACTAGGAAACATGCATTGTTATATTTTGATGCAAAAACTGGAAAACAAAGAGAGATAAGATATGCAACCAATCAGGACTCACCCTTAGTAGATGAACAAAAAGGGGAAGTTACAATGGGACATATTAGGTTTCACGGAGGTACTCTGCAAGTTTCAAAAGAACAGCAGAACCTACAAAAATTACTATCAATATACCACCCTTTGAAAGGTAAATTATATCAAGAGTTTAGCGCAGTTGCAGAAGCTTCTGATGATTTAGATATTTTAGATCTTCAAATAGATGCATTAAATGCAGCTAGAGGTATGGACGTAGATCACGGAGAAGCTATATTAAGAGTTGAGATGGGATCTAAAGTAAACTCAATGAGTTCTAAAGAACTTAAAAGAGACTTACTATTGTTTGCTAGAAATAATCCAGCATTGTTCTTAAACTTAGCTAATGACGAAAATGTACAACTAAGGAATTTTGCTATTAGAGCACAGGAAGTTGGCATTATAAGGTTATCGCAAGATCAAAGAACATTTACATGGGGATCAAATGATAGAAAATTAATGAACGTTCCTTTTGACGAAAACCCTTACTCAGCGTTTGCGGCTTTCTTAAAAACGGATGAAGGAGTAGAAATCTATAAGTCTATAGATAAAAAACTATAATAACATGTGATACTAGTATGAGGCGGTTTAGGCCGCCTTTTTAGTATACAAAAATAAAAAAAAATGGTAAATATAAATACTGTATATAAAACAGTCCTGTACGTGTTAAACAAAGAGCAGAGAGGTTATATTCCACCTGATGAATTTAATAGTTTAGCTCAACAGGTTCAGTTTGAAATATTTCAATCGTATTTTCCTGACGGAAACCAATTAAATCGTCAAAATCAAAACAATACTCAAAATGACACTGAGTTTTTTAACACATTTAAAAACAACAGCAATAAGTTAATACCATTTGAATCAGAGATTGAATATGAGTATAACGTAGCGGCGAAAGCTTGGGAGCCACAAGCTTCTATAGGAAACATACAGCAAAATGGTATCATTTATCTTTATGGAGATATAATAGCAACATATGCCAGCTCTTTAGTGGGAAACACTAGTCCTCAAGCTATTTCTTCTGGAGTTGAATCTGTCGTGCAGTTAGCAACTGTAAAAGACTACAATAAAATAACTAGATCTAAACTAACTTCACCAACATCTAAATACCCTTTAGCAACTTCTATAAGGCCACTAAATTCTACAGGTTCAAGTTCAAATTTTAAAGTAGAACCACTACCAGACTTTTTAAGAATAAACTGTTTAATAAGTCCACCAACTCCTAAATGGGGGTTCACGGTTGGTTCTCTTGGTCAATACTTATTCAGTAGTGGATCTTCTCAAAACTTTTTATTAGATGTATCTGAACAAAGTAATTTAATAAGTGGCATATTAAAATACGCAGGCATAGTAATTAATGATCCTGGCATAATAGATTTAGCTTCTCAAGAAATAGCTAAAGTGCAGGCTAACGAAAAATCTTAAATAAATGAGTTCAATAACAGAAACAAACCAACAGTATTACCAAGGAGCTCAAGGGTTTCTAGCAGATGCAACAACGACGTCCTTTATTACAACTTTTACTACTGATTTAGCGTTTGGAAGTTATGATTCTACGGAGGTTAATTATGCTTTAAATAATTTTAAATTTTACTCTAGTCCTACCGGCCTTCCAGATACTTTTGATGAATTTACATCTGCTTACGTAGTTTTAAATAATACTATAACACTAGGTACAGCAAGTGCACCAGTGTTACCTATACCTGGACATTATTATGTAGTTCAACTTAAATCTTTAGATGGTGGTAATTATGGAGATGGCGATGCTTTTGGAACAACTGTTGAGGATAACTACGGAAGTTACGAATATATAACGCTAAACGATGCAATTGATAATTTCATGGTTGGTTACGTAGGTGACGGTAAACTAATACAAACAGCTAAAAAGTCAGATGTATTGTTTTTCGCTAAGAGAAGTTTACAAGAGTTTAGCTACGACACATTAAAGAGTATTCATTCTCAAGAGCTTAGCATACCACCTAGTCTAAGTGTAGCAATACCTCAAGACTACGTTAATTACGTTAGAGTTTCTTGGATAGATCAATTAGGTGTAAAAAGAATTATATATCCAGCAAACAACCTAACTATAAACCCATATGAAAACCCTATACAAGATGCTCAAGGAATTCCTATTCAAAGTAATTTTGCTGATAATTTAGAGGGGACTTCTATAACAGAGGATCGTTGGGCAAATGCCAATGACAATTTAATCAATGGTCAATTCTTTAACAACATAGACGACTTTGCTTATTGGGCTAGTTATAATGGTTTAAATGGAGATTTTAATTGGGGTAGACGATATGGTCTTGATCCTCAAACATCCCAAGCTAATGGTTGGTTTACACTAAACGAAAGAGAAGGTAAAATGTCTTTTTCTAGCGATCTAGCTAATAAACTCATTGTATTAGAATACATCTCTGATGGTTTAGGACATGACAAGGATACTAAAGTTCCTAAGCTGGCTGAAGATGCTCTATATGCGTCTATACTGTATTCTATAGTGTCTACTAGATCTGGTCAACAAGAATATCTAGTACAAAGACTTCAAAAAGATAGAAGAGCTAAATTAAGAAATGCAAAAATAAGATTATCTAACATTAAGCTTGATGAGATAGTTCAAGTAATGAGAGGTAAGTCTAAATGGATTAAACACTAAAATTAAATGGCTAAAGTTTTAAATACATTTTTAAAGTCCAAGATGAATAAAGACTTGGATGCTCGTATAATACCTGAGGGTGAATATAGAGACGCGCAGAATGCTCAAGTTAGCAAATCTGAATCCGCGAATGTCGGTAATTTAGAAAACGTTCTTGGTAACGTTAGCATAGAAAACTTTAACACTTTAACTGGAGTGTCAGGTTTAATATGCGTAGGAGTTTTTAGTGATGAAATAAACAACACTGTTTATTTATTCTTCACAACAAACCAAAAAACACAGTACGATCCAACTGATTCTAATTTTATTATATCCTACAATACACTTAACAATCCAAACAGCGCCTCTAGAATATTAGTTGAAGGAGCTTTTTTAAATTTTTCAACTCAAAACCAAATATACGGTATAAATATATTAGAGGATTTATTATTTTTTACTGACAATAGAAATCAACCTAGAGTTATAGATGTAACTCTTGCCGGAGGATCTTTTTACTCAACTGAAGATCAAATATCAGTGGCTAAATATAATCCTTACCAAGCAATAGAGTTATTTCAAAAAAATACAGAAGCCGAACAAAATAATTCTCCAGTTCCTTATGAAACCACTATGAAAGACGTTAGTAGTATTTTTCTTCCTAACGGAGGTAGTGCTATAATTACAGACCCTAGTGGAACTTTAGCTTCAATAAATTTTTCTGGTTTAGTAGGTGAGATAAACGACTCTAGCTCTCCTTATGGAACTTCTGTTACTGTTGGATTAATGAATATGATAAATAGGGAAGTAAATATTATTCCAGGTGTATCAATTACTAGTTTAAATAGTCCTACACGAGTAACATTAAGCGCTCCTATAACGTTTAGTCAAGATCAAAAAATAGTTTTTAACAAAAATCCTTTTTATGAAGCTGATTTTGGCGGTGATCCTGATTACTTAGAAGATAGATTTGTAAGGTTTAGTTATAGATTTAAATACCAAAACAACACTTATTCTATATTTGCTCCATTTACACAAACAGCTTTTATACCTAAGCAAGATGGTTATTTCATGTACGCTAGTGGTGACAATCCCGCAAAAGACGATCAATCTGATTCTTATAGAAGTACAGTTGTATCTTTCATGGAGAACAAAGTTAATAAAATTGACTTAAAAATTCCTCTTCCTTTTCCAAACTACAGCATGCGAGATGCTTTGAAGTTAAAAGAAATAGACATTTTATACAAAGAGTCAGATGCTGTTGCGGTAAGAGTAATAGAAACAATAAAGATAGATAAAATAACAAATCAATCTTCTATAGCCTTTGTTGATG
>JANZQE010000040.1:0-3387 GCA_038040705.1 Clostridium sp.
ATGGATAGGAAAGATTGTATCGTTTTCCAATCGTGCAGTAACCCATATATCCATCGGAGTATAGAGGGATGCTTCCCCATTTGAATCTACTGATAGTGGAACTTGATAAACCCTTTGTGTTCCTCGATAGAGGTAGGGTAATCGAAAGAAAGCTACAATGCCAGAGGGCAAGGGATTGTGGAGAAAACGAATGCCAGTAGGACGAAAATTCAGGGGGAAAAATAACCCGCTGGATAGGGTTTAATAACTCACTCGAAAGAGGGCAGACTTCCATATGGTCCCCAACATGAAAGAAAACGGAAAGCAATTTCTTCGTAAAAGAGAAGTTCAGTTATGAAAACTGGTATTGATATCAGTCGGCTGCTTATCTGCTAATATGAAAATATGTGAAGAAATTTCACCAACGGATTTTTCATGCCAAACAAGTTGGAATTAAATAGCCAGGTTGTTTGAGGTAAATGGGGCTTGAGCCGCATGTATGGAAACATACAAGT
Organism: Clostridium sp.; assembly: GCA_038040705.1. Taxonomy (GTDB): domain Bacteria; phylum Bacillota; class Clostridia; order Clostridiales; family Clostridiaceae; genus Clostridium_AD. Next base: position 495 of record JANZQE010000040.1, read on the forward strand.
GCGGTTCTTAGGGGGGGAAGGATCCGCAAGGATCCCTACCTACCCGACAAGGTTTAAGAACAATTAAGGAGGTAACTATGGATTGTATATTTTGTAAAATTGTAAAAGGTGAATTACCATCTAACTTAGTATTTGAGGATGATTTAATTATGTGTTTCTTAACTATAGTGCCAATAAATGAAGGTCATGTACTTATAATTCCTAAAAATCACTATTTAGATACTGATGAAATTCCAACTGAGGTAGTAACGTCTATGATGGTATTATCTAAAAGAATTGTTAAGGTAATTAAAGAAAAGTATTCTCCAGATGGCTATAGTATAATGCAAAATGGTGGAGAATTTAATGATATTGGACATTATCATATGCATGTTTTTCCAAGATATAAGGGAGATGGATTTGGGTGGACATTTAGTGATAAAAAATATGTTTTTTCACAAGAGATTGCCAAGGAATTAAAAGAGATGCTTGATAAAGAAATTTAAGATTATTACTTTTTGCATCGTAATATTCATAACGGACGCAACAAGTAGTAAATCTATATCAGATAAATTTGTTATATTAAACGTCACAAACATAAAAGGTTGTGGCGTTTTTTCTGTGACAAAATAAGTGGATTTTATAAAGCAGAGATTAGGACTATCATTCCTTTAATTTAGTGTTGTTCTATGGTAATATATTATTGAATTGGTAAATTATAATGAGGTGAGTTAGTTAATTGAAGGGGTGCTTTTAAATGGGTATTATTTTAAGTATTAAAAGTTTATTCGTAATTATTCTACCTATATGGATACTGGTTAGAGTAGTTTCAATTCATAAGAATCCCAGTAAGGGTCAGTTTTTAGTTAAAAGGGAGATTGTATTTAATATTTTTTCTTTGTATATTTTTTGTTTTATAGGTATAACATTGTTTCCTCTATTTATAAGTTTTACTGGCGAAAAGGGTTATGTTGGAATAAACATTGTACCAGTTTTTAACACAATAAAGGATGTAGCAAATGTTATGAGTGATTCACAAATTCAAAAATTTATGCTTAAATTTTGGATAAAAAATATTTTAGGCAATATGTTGCTATTGTTACCTTTCGGTTTATTACTCCCGATGTTATGGGAGAAGTTTGAAAATATTAGAAATACACTTTTAATCTCATTTATTTTTTCTTTCAGTATAGAAATCCTTCAACTTTTATCTTACTATATTGGCAATAGAGGTAGGTCATTCGATATTGATGATATAATATTAAATACTTTTGGTGCTTGGATGGGATACATGTTTTATAAGAAAATTCTACTAAAAATGAATAACAAACAATTTCTAAATGGCATTCACAGGAATGTAGATTATAGTAAATAAATTTTTGTGTTGAACTTGTATTTTATTGTGAAGGTGATTTTTACATAAAAGGAGATGAAAGATAATATTTATAGGTGAAAAACTTTTGATAGACGTTGAAAAGATTAATAATTTGAATGCATACTATATTCGTTCTGATGATGGTAAAGCAATTGAAACAATTGCATCAGGAAAAATGATTATTCAAATTGATTGTAATGAGCAAAAAAAGAAAATATATAAACTACTCGAAGATAATTGTGATTTGATTTTCTGTACTACAGATAATATGAGGGATTTTAAATTTTATCCAGTGCCAATGCTAGCAATTTTCGCTGTTGATAGTAATGGAACCCATTTCGGGACAATCGGTGGAATGGGAGCACTTGGGAGTGGTGATGATTTCCCAGTTGGATGTATAAATAAAGAGGGGAAGCATAAAAAAATAGCAGGCAGTTTTAAAGAGTTCCTGGAGCTTGTCGCTTTTTATCCGTACTGGAGAGACATAGTAGAGTATGAACAAATGCAGGTATCCTATAATATATCTGATATAGAGTTGAACCAGAAAAAGAAGCATTCACAATTTTTTGAATATCAGTGTGAAATTTCAGAAGAACTTAAACTTGTTAAAAATCCTAAATCCATTGAACTACTTATCACAAATCTCAAAAGTTCACCAGATTTTATGTTGTATAGTTCAAAAGATGAAGCTAAAAAAGAAAATGTATTTTTGGAAGATATTGATTTTGAGGGATTTGGAAAGATTATGTGATTAAAGTTCAACGTTCTTTACAATATTCTAATATTGTTCATCTATCTCAAAACTACGATAAATGAATAATCGTAAAATATGTCGTCTCAAGTAAATTCATATATACATGATAGGAGTCTATTTTGAAAAAGAAGATATTTATATCTGTTGTTAGTATTATTGTTCTTTGTGTTTCAATTATAATGGTAGTTACACCTAAAAAGATAAATGCTTCTAAACTAGTTGATTTAGTTCAAAGTAATTATAAGTCAATTACAGTAAATGATAAACACATAGAAGCAGGAACAAGTAATCAGTATCTTATAGATGATTTTATACCAAAGTTATCAAGATATACTATAAAAACTTATGATGGTGAATTGCCCAAAAATAATTCTTATAAAGCTGACATTAAAAGTAAAGGTGGTTCAGAAATTACTTTGTTAGATAATAATTATTTAGTTATAAATAACGAGAATTATAAGATTTTAGAAGGAACAATTGATTTAAGTAAGTTTTACAATATATTTATAGATTAGTTCAGATTATTCTAATATTATTCATCTATCTTAAAAATATTACTGTAGGGGCTTATACTGTTGCCATTAAGGCTAATAATGAATATAGTTTAGAAATGTTATATATTGAACCCAGATACAGAAAAAGTAATATAGGAAGTATAGTGTGGAAGGCTATAGAAGAAAAATATATAGGTGCAAAAAAGTGGACGGTTGAAACACCTGACTATTCGAAGAGAAACCACCACTTTTACACTAAAAAATGCGGGTTTGTATTTTACAAAGAAAACT
>JANZQE010000041.1:0-10245 GCA_038040705.1 Clostridium sp.
CCTGTTTATTAATTTTTTGAGTGTTCTTATCGCTTCTTGCAAGAAATAAAAGTTTTTCTACTAATTGTTGCATATCGTAGGCTTCATCTTTTATAGCAGTTATAGATTCATCCAATATATCCCGGTCATCTTTTCCCCAACGTGATAGCATATTTGCATAACCTTTTATAACGGCAATTGGAGTTCGAAGCTCATGGGAAGCATCAGATACGAATTGATTTTGTTGTTCATAGGAAGTTTGGATACCGTCCAGCATTTTATTAATAGTTTGGGATAAATCTTTTAGTTCATCGTGGGAATTACTAACATTAAGCCTAGTTCCTAGGGCATTAACAGAAATAGCTTTTGTAGTTTTTGTCATATCTCTTATTGGCAAAAGCATTTTTTTACTAGCTTTAGATCCAACACCTAACGTTACAATTAAAGAGAATACATTTATAGAAAAAATAATTAAGATGAAAATAACCCAATATTCATTTTGTTTATCAATGTTTTTATAAAATTGTAGGTAATGGATTTCATTATTTTGGTCTAATTTAGTTGTTACAAAAACAAATTGCTGATTTATTTCATCTATAATGGGGGATGGTGAGGCCTTTTTATAAAAAGTTTGATTTTCTTTGTCTTCCACAGTAGAATAAACTAGATTTTCACTTTCATCAAAAATATTTAAGGTTACATATTCTAAATCAGAAAAAATATTTATATCAAAGCTTTCAAAATTATTGTCCAATTTAGCATAATTAAGAGCTACTGAACTAAACTTATTAAGTTCAATCTTTACCTCATTTAACAGAAACAGTCTAAATCCTATAATTAAAACAATGCTTAATATGAAAAGTATAATAGAAAAAATCAGAGTATATACTGCAGTCATTTTGAAACTAATTGAAAATCTTAGTCGCTTGTTTATTTCGTATGTTAATTTCTTTAATAATTTCGGCATAAAAATCAGGACTACTTTTGTTGATTTTAAGAGAAGTCTAAAGATAGATTTTACATTATTCATCTTTTAAAAGATATCCCACCCCTCGCATGGTATAAATAAATTTATTGTTAAACCTATCATCAATTTTACTTCTCAAATACCTAATGTACACATCTACTACGTTAGTATCGCCCATATATTCATATCCCCACACTATATCAATAATCTTATTTCTTGTAAGAACAATATTTTTGTTTTCTATTAAGTATTTAAGTAAATCAAATTCCGTCTTTGTTAGTTCTATAGATTCCTTTTTGAATGTAACTGTATGTGCATCTAAGTCTATGAAAAGTTCACCAGCAGATAATATATTAGAAACCCTTTTGAGTATAGGTGATTTTTTTAACGCTGTTCTTATTCTTGCAAGTAATTCTTCAATTGCAAAGGGCTTTGTCATATAGTCATCAGCACCTATATCAAGGCCCATAACTTTATCCATTATTTCATCCTTTGCTGTAAGCATTATAACAGGAACTGCGGATACTTGCCTTAACCTTCGTAATACCTCCAGACCGTTTAAAGAAGGTAACATAACATCTAGAATTATGACATCGAAAATTTCATTAATTGCTTTATCTAAACCTTCCCGACCGTCATGACATTGACTAACAATATACCCCTCATACTCTAGTTCTAACTGTAGAAACCGGGCTATTTTTATTTCATCCTCTATTATTAAAATTTTTTGTCCGCTCATATATACATTAACCCCCAAATAATATCAATAGTTTTATTATATACATAATTGTAGACAATTGGATATATATTTAGTATTTTCTAAAAAAACAACCTACATTTACAAATGTAGGTAATAGTTTATGTCAATACTATTCAGTTTTCATTTCCTCAGTAATTTTTGTAGTTACTTTATTAACAGCAACGGACATCTTATCAAAAATATTGTTTACTTCTGAACACTCATTATCTTTCTTTTTGATTCTTATTTTGTGGTTAGTTGCAAGGGCTAATACTAATGCTACAATTGTTAAGGGTGTAACCGCTATAGTTATTATAACTGCTAATGTTACGCAAATATTTAGTACAACAGTATCATCTTTTTTAACTATAATTTTTGTCTCGTTTCCTTTCTTAATAAGTTTCTTCACCTTTTTAAAGAATTGACCTCCGCCCCTTGTGGTTTCCGGTTCCTTAATCTTATCTTGTTTTTCTAAATATACTAAAGCTTCGATAAGGTTTCCGTTAGACATCTCTAGTGCATTTTTTGCATCCTCATAACTTACGTTAGCTCTTTTCCTTAACTCATCAATTTGTTCTAAATTTATTGACATTTAAATTCCTCCTCATATTTGTTTTCTATATTGTTAGTATAAGGTAGGAAAATTAAAACTTTATTAGCAAAAGATTAGAATTGCATTAGAAATTTATTCCACTGTATCTAAAGCAGCTTGAAATATGGTCATTTATTATACCAGTAGCTTGGAGGTGAGCATAAGTTATAGTCGATCCTAAAAATTTAAAGCCACGTTTTTTCAAATCCTTACTAACTCTATCTGACAAATCAGAAGTTGCAGGTACGTTTGCAGTATTCTCCCAGTGGTTAACTACAGGAATATTACCAACGAATGCCCATATGTAATTATCAAAGCTACCAAATTCCTCTTGAACTTTAAGAAACATTTTAGCATTATTTATAGAAGCAGCTATTTTAAGCTTATTTCTAATAATACCTGCATTTTGAAGGAGTTCAACTATTTTTTCATCATCATATTGCGCAACTTTATTAAAATCAAAATCATCATAAGCTATTCTGTAATTCTCTCTTTTTCTAAGTACAGTAATCCAGCTTAAACCAGCTTGCGCAGATTCAAGAACAAGAAATTCAAAATGTTTTTCATCCGAGTGAACGGGTACTCCCCACTCTTCGTCATGGTATTTCACATATAAGGGATCATCCCCACACCAACTGCATCTATTCATTTTGCTACACCTCTTTCAATAGTAATTAATTTAATTTTACCATATATAAAATATATTAAGTGTTTTTGTTCACATTTACTTACATGAAGGAATATATTATTATATAAAATACTTATTACCTATAGAGTAAAACTAATAAAAATTTATAACTAAAACTACTCAATATATTAATCTAGTTTGTAAATACATATATCAATTTATAATATTACATTCGCAATATATTAAATATATTGTAGTGATATATGTACCCATAAAATCGTTACTAACTTATAAACTAGTGTTATTCCGTTATAAATTTATATAAAAAAGGAGTTTTGTTAAATGGGTAAAGATGAAAGACTAATTAATGACAATAAATGCGATCCAAGTGAATTATGTAATACTATTAATACAGACCCAATAAATATGGAGGAGAACGGTGCTAAATTATTGACTGTAAGAGTACAAGTAAACAATGTAGCCTTTGATAAAGAAGTATGCGTTGCTTGTATTATATATGATAAATGTCACAGGATACTTGCTTTTAGAGGGTTTTGTATAACATTATGTAAAGAATGCGGATGTGATCCATGTGGCACTATTAGAAAAAAATTAGTGTTTGTACTTCCAGAAGATGTTAATATAGAAGATTTAGAAGTTCGTTGTGCAGCTAATTATATTTATCCATGTGAATAAAATAAATATGTATCTATAAAAAGGGATAATGATTATAATCATTATCCCTTTTCCCTTAAACATGGTATAATGTATACTTATGGGCTAAAAATATATTTAAGTTATGCTTAAAAATTATATATGAAACAAGAGAGGAAGTTAAAATGAGTAACATAAAATTCGAAGAATTTAAAATTAGTGAAGAAATATTAAAGGCAATTAACAATTTAGGATATGAAAATCCTTCAGAGGTTCAAGCGGCAGTAATTCCAATGGCTCTTGAAGGCAAAGATATCATAGTAAGATCACAAACGGGTAGTGGAAAAACAGCTGCCTTTGCTATTCCACTTTGTGAGAATATAGATACTGAGGAAACAGAGCCACAAGCCTTAATATTATCGCCTACTAGAGAACTGGCACTTCAAGTAAGTCAAGACATAACACAGATAGGTAGATATAAGAAAATTAGAGCCATAGCTGTTTTTGGTAAACAACCTATAGAAATGCAAAAAAAACAGTTGAAGCAAAGATTTCATGTAGTGGTAGGAACACATGGAAGAACTCTAGACCATATTGAAAGAGGGTCAATTAATTTAAATAAGGTAAAATATTTAATATTAGATGAAGCAGATGAAATGCTTAGTATGGGATTTATAGAACAAGTAGAATCTGTTATCAAGGCTGTTCCTAAAAACAGAGTTACTATGTTATTTTCAGCTACAATACCAGAATCTATCGAAGCTATTTGCATGAAATATATGGTTAATCCTGTGAAAATAGAATTGGATTCTGAAAAATTAACCGTTGAGAAAATAGATCAAGTGTGCTATGAAGTAGAAGAAGATAAGAAGCTTAGTTTGCTAAAGAGAACACTTTATATTGAGAATCCCGACTCTTGTATAGTATTTTGTAAGACAAAGGAAAATGTAGATGTAATAACGGATCAAATGAAAAATAGACATTATTCCTGTGTTAAAATACATGGTGGGTTACTTCAAACTGAAAGATTAGATGCTATGGAGCGATTCAAAAAAGGTGAATTTAGATTTTTAGTGGCCACAGATGTTGCAGCTAGGGGTATAGATGTAGAAGATATTACCCATATAATAAATTATGATTTACCACTCGAAAAAGAAAATTACGTGCATAGAATAGGAAGAACAGGACGAGCTGGGAAAAAGGGACGCGCTATAACTTTTACAACTCATCACGAAAAAAGATTTTTACAAAACATAGAAAACTATATTGGTATGGAGATACCTAAAAGACCAATTCCATCAAAGGAAGAGTCTGAACCGTTTAGGGCAGCATTTTATGAAAAAAACGATGCTAAACCTGTCATTAAAAAAACTAAGGCATCTAATTTCAGTGTGGATATAATGAAATTATATATTAGTGCAGGTAAAAAGAAAAAAATAAGAAATGTAGATATTGTAGGAACTATTTGTAATATTGAGGGTGTTAGTGCTAGTGATATAGGCATTATAGATATTCAAGATAGTTTCTCTCATGTAGATATTATGGGTGGAAAGGGCAAGCTAGTATTAGAAGCCCTTAATAATGGATCAATAAAGGGAAAAACTATTAGGGTAGAAAAAGCAAATAAATAGTATGATAATACAAACCAAGTTGATTATACACAACACACAACTTGGTTTTAACTTTACTATTTAACGGTTAATATTCCTATTTTATTAAATATATAGTAGAATATATTATGAGGATTAAACACTAATAATATTTTAAGGAGAAGTGTAATGGGGGTAATGAGTCTAACAGAGGTAATGGATAATTCCATAGAAGTTTTAAAAAAATACTTGAAAGTAATAATTACATTTAATTTTGCCTATGGAGCTTTAAGTATTATTGGAATGATTGTTTTTTTTATTGTTGGAGGTATTTTTTTAGCAATATCGTTAGCGATTAGATTAAATGCGGTGTTAATTGGAATTGTTTTTTTTATATTTACTATAAGTATAATTGCTTATATAACGAATTTTAAGATAGGCTTAATAAAAATATCAAGTCAAGAAATTTCTAAGGAGAAAATTTATGCAAGTCAGGCTATATCAGCTTCATTTAAAAAGCTTTTTGTGGTTTTAGGAGTTATATTGATGGAAATATTATTATATCTTCCAGTGGCAGGCATTTTTGCTGCAATTGGTTACTTATTTTTTGATGAAATTCTGAAGTCTAATCTGATTTATGGTATATATGATAAAAACGAAATTGGAATAATGATTATAATATTCATATTTGTATTACTTATGATATTATCATTTTTAGCATATGTCACTATATTTTCTTTTGCACTTCATGCAGTGGCAATAGAAAACAAAGGAGTGTTTGCTGCTTTAAAACGAAGTTATAATCTTGTAAAGAGGAATTATTTCAAAATATTAGGGTGTACAATATTATTTAACTTAACTTCCTCTGCAATTATATACTCTCTTCAAAGTTTTATTGGACTCCTTGGAGGGATAATTTATATGATTTTGAAGTTCTTAAATTTTCAGCAAGATCTTCTTAAATTTGCTACTTCGGTATATAACTTTTCATCGTGGCCTATAAGTATTTTATCATGGCTGGTTATAACTCCAATAGGAACAATAATGGTAACATACTTATATTATAATCAGAGATTTAAAATAGAAGGTTATGATATAACACTAAAGCTTAATAAATTACAAAAAGTTAAAGAAAAGGAGCAGTTAAGTGAAGGTACTCAGTATAATAATTCCATCAAGCCAAGAATTTGATAGCACAATTAATGAGATACTTCAGGGTTATAAATATATACATCTAAAAATATCTCTACTAGATTTTATCCTGCAAATTAAAGATGGCATAAGTAAGTGGATTGTGAAAGTTTTAAAAAAAGTTTTTTCAAATATACCCTCTCCGGGAGCAGTATCAGATAATTTAGCCAATATATTTATAATCATTGGATTTTTGTTGATTTTTACTATTGTGGTTTTAATAATTGTAAAAGTAAGCAAAACTTTTGAAAGAAAAAAAAGAGTCAAGGAAATTTTAGGAGAAAAAATAGATGATAAAACAACTCCAAGTAGTTTAAGAATTTTGGCAGCATCTTTTGGTGTAAAGGAAGATTTTAGACAAGCTATTAGATATGATTTTATTGCTATTTTGCTTTTGATGCATGAAAAAAATATAGTTTATCTTGATGAAACCAAAACCAATGAAGAAATCTATAAATATTTAAAGAAAAATAAATTTCCTATGCTGTCTGTATTTGAATATTTAGTAAATGACTTTAATTCTTCTTGGTATGGGCATAGGTTGTGTAATAAGGAGACTTACGATAAAGCTGTCCAAAACATTAATCTGCTCTTTAATGAGGTGCTAGTTTATGAAGAAAAAAAATAATAAGGATTTAATGTTATTCATTTTAATTGTACCTGTATTCCTTTTTTTAGCTTTCTATATTTTACCTAGGATGGATAAAAAGATTCCGCATTATTCTGTGACAAACATATCGAAAATGGGATACAGTGTCTTTTATGAATCATTAAAAAAGCTGAATTATCCAGTAGAACGAACATTAAAAAAGGTTAGTGAGTTTAAGCCTGAAAGCATTCAAATTATATCTCCTGGTGGTGAATTTGATATAAATAACCCGGAAGTAATGAAGTGGGTAGAGGAGGGTGGAATATTAGTTTATCTTACACCGGAAATCAATCCTTTAATTAAGTACGGAACGTCAGTTGGGACAAAGGATAATATAAAACTGTATACATATCATAAGGGAAGCATAATAAATGCGGATGCAGATTTTATAACAAATAAAGCACTTATGAAAGATACAAGCAAAGCCTATGAACTTCTTAAAGAAATTAGTAATCTACCTTATAAAAAGTTATATTTTAATGAATCATATATGTTTCCATCAGATATTACCAAATCACTATGGGAAGTTACACCTAAAGAAATAAAATATATAATATATCAAATACTAATAGCTTTAGCAGCATTATTCTATTATAAAGGCAAGCGTTTCGGAAAAATAATACCACTCTATGAAGAAGTGGAAAGAGAAGAGAATGAGTACTTATACTCAGCAGCGTCTCTTTATATGGAGGCTAAATGCTTAGATTTAATGATAAATATTTATTATCAAAACTTTCTTAAAGGATTTAAAGGGAATAGTGAAGACTGGTTAGAGTATTGGAAAATAGAGGAGATGCCATCATTACATGAGGCTAGAAGAGTTTACGAATTTATGAACAATAAAAAATCGAAGCCAAAGGCAAAAGAATATATTAAAATAATAACTATTATAGAATATCTTAATAATATTGTGGATAAAAGGAGAGATTTACATTGGAAAATCTTGAAAAACAATTCACACGTAAACTTGTAGAAAAAATAACTTTAGAGCTAAAGAAGGTTATAGTAGAGCAGGATGAATTAATAGAATACTCTTTAATAAGCATGTTTTCTGGCGGACACGTACTACTAGAAGGTTTTCCAGGTGTTGCTAAGACTTTGATGGTTAGAGCCTTAGCGAGGACACTTTCAGTAGATTTCAAACGGATTCAGTTTACACCAGATTTAATGCCAGCAGATGTAACTGGTACAAAGGTATTTAATATGGGAACAAGAGAGTTTGAGCTTAAAAAAGGACCTATTTTTACTAATTTTATTTTAGCTGACGAAATTAATAGAACACCTCCTAAAACACAAGCGGGGCTACTTGAAGCTATGGCTGAGAGCACCGTTTCAATTGATGGAGAGATGTTTATGCTTAACGCACCTTTTATGATATTCGCAACGCAAAATCCATTAGAATATGAGGGGACTTATAGTTTGCCAGAAGCTCTTGTAGATAGGTTTATGATGAAAATTATAATAGATTATCCATCAACTGCGGCAGAAAAAGAAATTCTGAAACGTCATAATGAAGGTTTTTCAAGTATAGATTTAGATAAGTGTAAATTGCAAACAGTTTGTAATGCTGAAAGTATTTTAAAATGCAAAGAAGAAATTCAAAACGTTAAAGTAGATGAAGCTCTTATGGAATACATTGTAAATATAGTTTGCGAAACTAGAAATAATCCTATTATTGAAATTGGAAGTTCTCCTAGAGGCACTATTGCACTTCTTCAGAGTTCTAAAGCTTGTGCTGCAATTTGTGGGCGTGATTATGTAATTCCAGAGGATATAAAAAGAATGGCTATACCAACACTAAGGCACCGTATAACCTTAAAGCCAGAATTAGAGCTTGAGGGAATTATGACAAACCAGGTACTTACAGATATACTTTCTAAAGTAAAAGTACCTAGGTAAAGAACACCTAGGTATAAAGTACCTAGATAGGGAGTGGGGGATAGTAGTGGGTATTACAAAACGATTTATATATTTGTTATGCGGTGGTATGTTATTTCTTATATTAGCGCTGTTTTTAAAAAACTCTTTTACTGTATTCATAATTTACAATTTAATATGTGCTGCTTTACTAATAATTGATTATTTTAAATCAATAGATGAAGGAGACTTATCGATTCAGCGTATAGGTATAAACAAGTTGTCAATATATGACAAAGAAAAAATAGGTATTCAAATTTTCAATAAGAGTAACTATAAAATTCATGTGGAGATTATAGATGAGATCCCAGATTTTCATTTTAGGACTGAAAATAAAATAATGACAGGTACTGTAATGCCTCTGGAAAAGAAGGATTTCAATTACGTAATCTATCCAACAAAACGTGGAGCGTTTAACTTTGAAAATGTTCATGTTAAATGTGAGGGAAGATTAGTGCTTTGCACGAAGATAATCAAGGTAGCGCTTCATAAGGAGTATAAGGTTTACCCAAACATGAAAAATCTTCGTAAATACAAACTTAACATGTGTAATAATCGCTCTTCTAAACAGGGTCAAAAAAGCATGAAAATGCTTGGAATAGGTACATCGTTTGAGAGTTTAAGAGAATATGTAACTGGTGATGAGTATAGAAAGATTAATTGGAAAGCAACGGCTAGAGGAAATAAACCCATATTAAATCAATATGAGCCTGAAAAAGACCAGCACATTCATATTTTAATTGATACGGGGAGGGCTATGAGTTACACTGTTCGGGGATTTAGAAAGCTTGATTTAGTTGTCAATACTGCACTAGTGCTTTCAGATGTAGTGAACCAGAATGGTGATAAGTCTGGGCTCATGATATTCAATACTAAAGTAGAGAATATGATAATGCCCGGTAAAGGAGCTGGTCATAGAGGTGAAATTATGGAGGCTCTTTATCACATTGACAACACTAAACAAACATCTAATTATGATGAAGCTTTTTACTATTTCAAAAAGAAGGAACGGCATAGAAGCATTGTATTCTTATTTACGAATTTTGACACTGTAGAAGAAGCCGAAATTATACTAAAGGTTTTACCAGCTATTTCTAAGAATAATCTAGTGGTTATTATACTCATAAAGAATGAAAGCATAGAATTAATAGGTTCACTCAAAATAAAAAACAAAGAGGACATATTTAATAAGGGTGTTGCTCTAGAAATTCTTGATGAAAGACGTAAGATAATAAATCTTTTAAATCGAAAAGGAAGTCTTTGTATTGAATGCGCGCCTGAAAAACTTGAATACACTGTTGTAAATAAATATATTCAGGTTAAAAATAGAACATATTTGT
>JANZQE010000042.1:0-3122 GCA_038040705.1 Clostridium sp.
CATTAATTATTATTATAATTAATGAATTATGTTTTAAAGGTTGAATTTTTAATATTTATTTATAGCTTAAATTTTTGTACCATAATATTTAACTTCCGTGCTATATGGCTTGATTTTGATATTTCATTAAACTGCGTAACATCATCAACGTATTGCTTACTTATATTTATAAAATATACATAGTTACTTTATCGTATATTTTATAAAGTTCCTTAAACATATAGAAAAGAAATGTAAATCTTAGTTCTTAACTTTTTTATATTAAAGTGATTTTAATTTAATATAAAATTAAAGTTTATAATTCACTTTAAAATATTCTTTAATTGCTATATAAATTAAATTATATTCATATAAAAAACATGTTTTGTTGTTAATTTCATTAATTGAAAAATTAACAAAAGGAACTTTTTTATCGTAAATTGTAAAACGAAATATGGGGGGACTTGCTTTAAATGTATATTGATATACATACCCAAATAACCTTCTTAAATCCCTCTTAAATTTATATAATTAATTATCGATAAACATTGCCAATTCTTTGTTGAATTTATCTTTCTGGTCATAAAATGATGCATGGCCACTGAATTCGAATGGTACGAGTTTAGAATTTGTAATCCCTTTATTTTGTGCCTGCCCCGCTGCTTGCAGTCCCAATTGAAATATCCAATCTGCCAAAGCCTCTCCTTTGAATTAATATCCTCCACATAAATTTTTACATTTTCCTCTACTCTAACATAATATCCCACTCAATTTCCTCCAAAACAATAGCCTTACATTCTATAATATTCTTATGGCACCTATTATGTAAATCAATCCCAATTTTAAATAATTTTTCGTTGACACAATGTTTTTTCTTGATATAATATAAGTGAGCAGTCACTCATTTTTTTTAAATTAGTACTGTACAAGGAGTTGATATAGTGAATGATAATAAGGACCTCTATAGTAACCTGTTCGATGAGCATCTATCAGAAGAAGACATATCGAAAAGACAGTGGGATATTTTAGACGCTGCAACAAAAATCTTCTCTGAAAAGGGATTTGATGGCGGTAGGACTAGTGATATAGCAAAAGAGGCCAATATAGCTGAAGGAACAATTTTTAGATATTTTAAAACTAAAAAAGATTTATTGGTTGGGTTATTAATGCCCCTAATTATAAAGTTTTTTAGGCCACTTATGTTTAAATCAATAGAAAAAATTATGGACAATGATAACAACGAAACGGTAAATGTGGTTTTAAAGAATATAATGATGGATAGAGTGACTTTAATTAAAAAAAATGCACCACTCATAAAAACTGTTATGGTTGAGTCAATCTACCATCCAGAGTTACTTACTCCATTACAAAAGGAAATTGCGCCTAAATTCATCCCTATAATAGATGCATTTTTCAAGGATAATATAGAAAAAGGAAATTTAAGGGATATTGACCCAAGGCTTATGTCAAGGAGATTAATCAGCCTAATTGCAGGATTTTCTATACTAAGCAATTCTTTTCCTGATATATTTACAACAGATGGAGATGAAAAAGAAGTAGACAAAATAGTTGATATTCTAATTAATGGAATCGGAGTTAAAGGAGAGCAAATAAATGAGTAATGAAAATGTTATTAAAATAGAGAATTTTAAGCAACAGTTTGGAAAAACTGTAGTACTTGAGAATATTAACATGGAAGTAAAAAAAGGTGAGATTCTTGGTCTTCTTGGACCATCTGGATCAGGTAAAACCACCTTAATAAAGGCTATTGTTGGTATGAATGAACCTACAGATGGCTTTGTAAGTGTTCTCGGAACTAAGATGCCCTCACTTTCCGCTGTCGCTAAAATTGGATATATGGCTCAAAGTGATGCACTTTATGAAGACTTAACCGCCGCCAATAATATATTATTCTTCGCATCCTTATATGGCATGAAGGGAAAGCAAGCTAAAACAAGAGCTGATGAGGTCTTAGAATTAGTTCTTCTAAAAGACGAAGGTAAAAAGCTTGTAAAGAACTTCTCTGGAGGAATGAAAAGAAGACTATCTCTTGCTATAGCATTAGTCCATAAACCAGAGATTCTTATACTGGATGAACCTACCGTAGGAATTGATCCAGTTCTTAGAATCGAGTTTTGGAAAGAATTTGAACGTTTAAGGCATGAGGGCGTTACAATTATAATCACTACTCATGTTATGGATGAAGCAGAGCATTGTGATAGACTTGCTTTAATTAGAAATGGAGGCATAATAGCTATAGGCACTCCTGAGGAATTAATGAAAACTTCTGGAGAGAGTACTGTGGAAGGTGCATTTCTCTATTATGGAAGGAAAAGAGAGGTGAAAAGCATATGAGAGTATTATCAATTGCTAAAAGATTAATTAAACAGCTAAGAGGAGACAAAAGGTCAATAGCCCTTATGTTTGTTGCTCCTGTTTTTGTAATGTATCTTTTAAGTGCTATTTTAACTTCAGGAACCACAACTCCAAATATTGATGTTATTTCAGCACCAGATGATTACGTAACAAATCTACAAAGCCTTGCCAATGTTAATAAAGTTAATAATGAAAAAATTGCACTAAAAAATTTAAAGGATAAAAGTATAGATGCCTATATTATTTTCAATGGAAATAAACAAACCATTACACTAGAAGGCGCTGACCCATCTATAACTAGCGTAGTTATGAATACATTAAACAAACTTTCTCCAACTAGTGCTATGCAAAAGCCGGAAATTAATTTCTTGCATGGTTCTATGGATATGGGAGCATTTGATTCAATGGCTCCAATTCTTATGGGCTTCTTTATCTTCTTTTTCGTGTTCCTAATCGCTGGGGTTGCATTCTTAAGGGAGAGAATAAGTGGAACACTAGATAGAATACTTGCCACTCCCCTAAAAAGGTGGGAGATAGTTTTAGGGTACTTTCTAGGTTTTGGACTCTTTGTATCTATACAAACTATAATACTTCAGGTTTTTAGTGTATACGGACTTAATGTACCAATGGTGGGGAGCTTTTGGGCAGTGCTTGTAATAAATTTAGTACTTGCGGCAGGTTCATTAGCCCTTGGAACTCTTCTTTCTGCATTTGCACGTAATGAATTTCAATTATTTCAGTTTATACCTATAGTCATTGTCCCTCAA
>JANZQE010000043.1:0-7842 GCA_038040705.1 Clostridium sp.
AGGCACATATACATCAGATAAAAATTGCATTTCTATTTTAATAATTCCATCACCACTACAAGCCTCACATCTTCCACCCTTTACATTAAAACTAAATCTACCTGGTTTATATCCACGTATTTTAGACTCCGAGCTCATAGAGAAAACCTCTCTAATTATATCGAAAACCCCTGTATATGTAGCTGGATTAGATCTTGGCGTACGTCCGATAGGACCTTGATCAATGTTAATAATTTTATCTATGTTCTCTACCCCTATAATATCTTTATGAAGTCCTGCATTTCTTTTAGATTTATTTAACTTCTTGTTAAGACCTTTATATAAGATATCATTTACAAGGGTACTCTTACCGGACCCTGAAACACCTGTAACACAAGTAAATACTCCCAGTGGAAAATCCACTGATATATTCTTAAGATTATTTTGCTTAGCATTAGTTATTTTTATAGTGTTTCCGTTAGAAACTCTAGTATGATCTGGAGCGATAATTTTCTTTTTGCCACTTAAATATTGCCCAGTAATTGAAGTTTCACAGTTTTTTATATCTTCTATACTTCCTGCCACCACTATTTCTCCACCATGTTCACCAGCTCCTGGTCCTATATCTACAATAAAATCTGCTTCCATCATAGTATCCTCATCATGCTCTACCACAATCAAGGTATTCCCTATATCTCTTAGATGTTTTAATGTCTTAATAAGTTTTGCATTATCCCTTTGATGAAGACCAATACTTGGCTCATCTAGAATATATAAAACTCCCATTAAACTGGACCCTATCTGAGTTGCAAGTCTTATTCTCTGAGCCTCTCCACCGGAAAGCGTACCTGCGGATCTAGATAAATTAAGGTAATCAAGTCCAACATTTTTAAGGAAATTAAGTCTATTATTTATCTCTATAAAAATTTGATTAGCTATAAGTTTATTTTTCTCTGATAATTCAATGTCTTCTAAAAAGGTAACCTCATCTGTAATTGACATCTTGCAAAATTCGTATATATTCTTGTCCCCTACCGTTACAGCTAGTGCCTCTGGGCTTAACCTTGCACCCTTACACTTAGGACAATGATTATCACTCATATATTGTTCAACTTCTCTTTTTATATAATCAGAAGAAGTTTCAACATACCGTCTTTTTAAATTATTTATAATACCCTCATAGGTATGATTAAAAGTACCAGTCCTAAATTCCTTAACATAGTCTACCCTAATACGTTGCCCACCCGTTCCATAAAGTATTATTTTAAGAATCTCAGGATCATAATCCTCTATAGGCGTATCTAGGTCAAACTTATATTTGGCACCCAATGCACGGAGCACTGCAAAAGTCCAGGAATCCTCCTTAAGACTTCCCTCTCCAAAAGACAAGATAGCTCCGCCCTTTATACTCTTACTCCTATCCGGAATGATCAAATCCTCATCTATTTCCATAAGAGTTCCAAGCCCGTCGCAGGTATCACACTTACCATAAGGGGAATTAAAAGAAAACATTCTAGGCGCGAGTTCGCCTAGACTTATACCACAATCTATACAAGCAAAATGCTCACTGAAAAGTATATCCTCGCCATCTACAATGCTCGCAATAGCAGTTCCTTCTGCAAGTTTGAGCGCACTTTCTAGAGATTCTGAGAGCCTACCAATAGATTCCTCTTTCACAGAAATCCTATCAATAACTATCTCTATACTATGTTTCTTATTCTTTTCGAGCTTTATTTCCTCTTCCATAAGCTCTACTATATTTCCATCTATTCTTGCCCTAACAAAGCCATTCTTTTTGATGTTTTCTAAGATTTTGACATGTTCACCTTTTTTTCCTCTTATTATAGGTGATAAAATTAAAAGCTTAGTTTTAAGTGGCAACTCCATTAATTTATCTACCATCTGATCCACTGTTTGCTGAGATATCTCCTTACCACATTTAGGACAATGAGGCGTGCCAGCTTTAGCATAAAGAAGCCTCAGATAATCATAAATTTCAGTTACAGTACCCACTGTAGAACGTGGATTTCTGTTAGTAGTTTTCTGATCTATAGAAATAGCAGGAGATAGTCCCTCTATGTACTCAACATCCGGCTTATCAATATTACCCAAAAACTGTCTTGCGTAGGCTGAAAGGGACTCTACGTACCTTCTTTGACCCTCTGCATATAATGTATCAAAAGCCAGTGAAGATTTACCTGAACCTGAAAGACCAGTAAACACAACTAATTTATCTCTCGGTATTTCTAAATCTACATTTTTTAAATTATGAACCTTAGCTCCCTATATAATAATCTTATCCCTCATAACATTCTCCTTTGATTGTTAAATCATCCCCTAAGTAGCATTGAAATGTATTTAAATATTCTTAATTTGCTTCTTGAGTCTATATATTATATCTCTAAGCTCTGCGGCTCTCTCAAAATGTAAATCCTTAGCCGCTTGCTTCATCTCATTTTCATACCTATCCATTAACTTTTTAGTTTCCTCATAGTTTGCGTCCATAGCCGCTTCTAGTGTTTCATAAACCACTTCATCCTCGGCCACAGTTACAGCTCCAATTACTTCCCTAATATCTTTCATAATAGTAGTTGGTGTAATACCATTTTCCTCATTGAAATCCATTTGAATTTTTCTACGTCTATTAGTTTCATCCATAGCCTTTGCCATAGACTTTGTAATTCTATCTGCGTACATTATTACCTTGCTCTCTGAATTTCTCGCAGCTCTTCCTATTGTTTGGATAAGTGAGGTTTCAGAACGCAAAAATCCTTCCTTATCTGCATCAAGTATTGCAACAAAAGCTACTTCTGGAATATCTAAACCCTCTCTTAAAAGATTTATACCCACTAGCACATCGTAAGTTCCACGCCTTAAATCTTGAATTATTCTCATTCTTTCTATAGTATCAACATCGGAATGTAGGTAGGCAATTTTCATTCCCATTTCCATAAAGTACTTAGTTAAATCCTCGGACATTTTTTTAGTCAGAGTTGTAACTAAAACTCTAAAACCTCTTTTTATTGTGTCCTGAATGTTAGCATACAAATCATCTATTTGACCTTTAACAGGCTTTATAGTTATTTCCGGATCTAGAAGCCCTGTAGGTCTTATTACTTGCTCTGCTACATTTTCACTATGTTCTGATTCATAAACGCTTGGAGTTGCACTTACAAAGACCGTTTGGTTTAAACTCTCCTCAAACTCTGGAAAATTTAGAGGTCTATTATCATAGGCTGACGGAAGTCTAAACCCATACTCAATAAGGTTTGTCTTCCTCGACTTATCCCCTCCAAACATAGCTCTAACCTGAGGTAGAGTTACATGGCTCTCATCTATAAACATTAAATAATCTTTCGGGAAATAGTGCATTAGTGTTTGAGGTGCCGTACCTTTTGGCCTACCATCTAAAATTCTAGAATAGTTCTCTATACCACTACAGTAACCAACCTCTCTTATCATTTCAATATCGTAATTAGTTCTTTGCTTAAGTCTTTGTGCCTCTAGTAATTTATCCTGTGATATAAGCTCTTTTAGTCTTATCTCTAATTCTTCTTCTATTTGTTCTATAGCAGGCTCTAATTTTTCCTTTGAAGTAGCAAAATGGGAAGCTGGAAAAATAGATATATGCTTTAAAGTTCCAATAATTTCTCCAGTTAGCGAATCAAAAGATCTAATTTTATCTATTTCATCCCCGAAGAACTCCACCCTTATTCCTTCATTTGAAGATGAT
Organism: Clostridium sp.; assembly: GCA_038040705.1. Lineage (GTDB taxonomy): Bacteria > Bacillota > Clostridia > Clostridiales > Clostridiaceae > Clostridium_AD. The sequence continues at coordinate 3,713 of JANZQE010000043.1, forward strand.
GCTGGGAATATATCAACAGTATCGCCCCTTACTCTAAAGGTTCCACGAATAAAATTAATGTCATTTCTCTCATACTGTATATCTACTAATTGCCTTAACACTTCATTTCTATCCTTTTCCATGCCCTGCCTTAAAGAAACCGTAAGTTTTTTATACTCTTCAGGGTTTCCAAGTCCATAAATACATGAAACTGAAGCCACCACAATAACATCATTACGCTCTAGAAGCGCCGAGGTAGCCGAATGTCTTAATTTATCAATATCATCATTGATGGATGAATCTTTTTCTATAAAGGTATCTGTCTGTGCAATATAGGCCTCAGGCTGATAATAATCATAGTAAGACACAAAATACTCAACACAATTGTCAGGGAAAAAGTCCCTAAACTCTGAACATAGCTGTGCCGCTAAAGTCTTATTATGAGCAAGCACCAAAGTAGGCTTTTGTACTCTCTCTATAATATTAGCCATAGTAAACGTCTTACCTGACCCAGTTACCCCTTTAAGAGTCTGAAACTTTTTATCGTCCTCAATGCCACGCACAAGACTATCAATTGCTTGTGGTTGGTCTCCAGTAGGTTTAAACTTTGAATGCAGCTTAAATTCATTCACAAAATCACCGCCTTATTCGATAATAGTTATTAATCGCTATCTTATACTGAACATTTGTTCTCACTTAACATTTTAACTATAAGTCTTTAGTATGTCAATATATACAACAAAGAATTCACTAGTAACTAATGTATAAAATGTAGAATTAGCCACCCCAATGGTAGCATAAAAAAAAGACTTGCCTCAGCATAACTGATAAGACAAGTCCTTTGGTACGTTTTTTTGTATTTTTAAACTTCTATAACTTTTTCCACAGCTTCTGTGTTTTCAGTTATTTCCGCATTTTCTAAGTCAAGGACTTCTTGTTCAACAATAGTTTCTTCAATAGTTTCTTCAATTGTATCACTAATAATCTCAACTTTAGTTAACATTGTTAAACATTTTGAAACCTTTTTACCTACAATACCAACACCAAACAAAATAAATGAGATACCTCCATATATACCAATCGGTTCAGCTATTCCTGGTAAGAGTTGAGATGTAAGTAATGCTTTTCTTATAGTATCAATATCATACCCATCCGCCAAAGCTTGAGTAACAGTACTTTTATACAATAAAATATTACTAACCAATAATGTAACTCCAATCAGTGCTACAACTGAAGCAACAATAAATAAAGCAATTGAAACACCCGATTTTCCTGTTTTGTTAGATACTTTCTTTTCTTTAATTCCCATAATAATTTCTCCCCATTTCCGCCCTTAAAGGCTATAATATAATATCAGTTTATTTTCCCAAGTTATACATTTATAACTTGTTTTATATGGTTTTGAAGATTACCTTCTTCTATAATTCATATTACTATAGGATTGTTTCATTTTAGTGTCAATATTGTAAACAATTTATAACTAAAAAACAAGCCCACTATTAATTAGGCTTGTCTCTTTTTAATCATATATAATAACCTTGTTTAGTTTATCATTCTTCTACCTATCACAAAGTTATCTTTATAATATCCAGTCAATTCTGATATCCTTATAATATCTCCAGTTTTGGTGCCTGCATAAACTTATTATCTCCAGTATATATTCCTACATGAGATACTTGACTAGGCTGAGCTGTATTGGTTCTGAAATATATTAAATCTCCCTTTTGAAGATTATTTATACTAACAGCCGTTCCTACATTTACCTGGTCCATAGTTACTCTTGGCAAATCTATACCGAAGTTTTTATAAACATACTGTACAAAACCTGAGCAATCAAATCCTACTGGCGTTGTTCCACCCCATAAATACGGTATCCCCATAAACTTACTAGCATAGTCTAGTATCTTATCTCCAGTTAACCCTGCATCCTCTTGTTTAACATTATTAGCAACGCTTACATAGGATTTATATACATATCCCCATCCACTTGCGTACTTGATTTTATAGAATGACCCTTGCGATCCATAAATTTCTACTTTATTGTTCAGATAAACTTCTCCCAAAATATTATTGCTTATAGAAGCCGTTTGTCTTACATTTAAAAAATCAGATGCTGTTACAGTACCAGTCCCTGTAGATTCTGTTTCAGGCGCACTAACAGAGCCCCTACTGATTACTGTGCTTGTAGTACTTATATTGCTTGATGTCACTGTTTTTCCATCAACAACCTTAACATATAATGCACTTACGTAGCTTGTTTTACCTTCATACATTATTCTATAAAAACCATTTGTTTTTTCATAAATTGTAACTTTACTTCCACGTTTAATAACACCATTTACAGCATAAGATAGTCCTGCTCCAGACCTTACATTTAAATAACTTGCTGTTATTTCACCCTGTTTTTCAAGAGAAGGAGCTTGTACACTATCTTCACCCCTTGAAGCTGTTATGCTTTTTACCACATTTATATATGAACTATGCACGTATCCTATCTTTCCTTTATAAGCTATCTTATAAAACTGACCTTCTTTTCCAAGTATCTCGATTTTTGTATTCTTAGAAAGATGCCCCTCAATAGTTGAAGAAAGAGAAGATGTTTGTCTAACACGTAATCCACCTCCAGTAACCACTCCAGTTTCTGTAGCAGATGCGATTTGAGAACTTGCAATAGTTATTAACATCACCAGAAAAGCAATTCTTTTTTTCATATTTTTACCTCCATTATTTTAAAGATTAGGTTAAAATCAGGTTTATACATTTGTTTTAATCCACTGATGCGATAATCTAGTATGTCTTTCCTACCCTCCTTCATTCCAGAATTCGTCAAAATTACATCCATAATATTCTAATAAAATACTATACCGTCGTATTTAGCATTATAGCACTAATATACCAAAAATTTGTTGTTTTTAAAAATTTAATTGTAATTTAAATTATATTAAAAAAACGTTCTTTAACTCACTCCGCATTCTAATTTTTATCTCACTGACAAAAGATTGAATAATTAATTAATCTTTGAAATTTATAAAAGATCTTCATATTGACAAAACCTTCCTAAAGTTATATATTTATAACATACAAGTTATAAATATATAACTTTAAGGAGGTTTCTTTTATGAATGTTAAATCAAAGCTTGCTCTGCAATTAATAGTAGTATTATATCTATTAATTGTTACATTACTGTTTAACCTAAATCTAATCAATCCTGCCAATTTCATTACCATTGTTGTTCTACAATTTATTGAAAGTATAATGTGGTACATACTTTGGTTGAATGAAAAAAGATTAAGTGGTATAACTGATGAATTAGTAATTAGTATATTATCTAAAGTAAATAAGATTGGTATGAATTTTTTAGTGATTTCAATTGCTATATTCAGCTTCCTACTTACAGCTCCACTTTATACACGTTATAAAGAGTTTGTTATTTCAAAGGTTACAATAGGAATCTGTTTAATGTTAATCATATTTATATTCACTATAATAAGATTAATATCCTTTATATATTATGATAGAAAGGGGATTTGCAAATAAGTGCCAATTTTAATTACAAACATTAAAGAGCATAGAGAGAAAGCATTAATGAAGCAAGCTGAACTTGCAAAATTAGTGGAGGTTAGACGAGAAACTATAGTGCATTTAGAAAATGGGAGATATAACCCATCCCTAAAATTAGCTATGGATATAGCCAAGGTATTCAATACGACAGTTGAAGAATTATTTGAATTTGTCGATTAATAAATAGATAAATATAACTTTAGATGTTGTAGCTATAGGTAGAACTTGTATTTTGCAGGATTTAATACTAAATTAAATATGAATTAAGGGAAGCCATTTGGCTTCCCTTAAAATTCTACTTGTAAATTTGCCCTCTATTTCCAATATCAATTACAACAATTACAAGTTCTTTATCATTCTTCTCAAATAACACCCTAAAATCTCCAACTCTTAATCTATATGTTTCATTCATACCCTTTAATTTTTTTATATCACCTTCAGGAAGTTCAATAATTGAAGACCTCGACCGCACTCTCGTGGCTTCAGCCATGAGTTAGGTCGTCTTACATATGTTAATAATAAAATAGTTATATACCGTTAATATGATTGATTCGTATAAATACATATGTTAATATTTATTTAGAGGTGA
>JANZQE010000044.1:0-3488 GCA_038040705.1 Clostridium sp.
TGCTTTAATTAAAGAATATTATAGAAAAACAAAACCTTATCTAGAATCTGAAGACATAGATCTTATGTTAGAAGACTACGACTATGATGAAGATTTAGACGAGGATAGAGATATACGCAAGAAGAAAATTGCATTTAAAGAAGAAGTTGCAAAAGCTAAAAGCTTTTTAGAGGAAACTAAGAGTAAATACTACGACGAAATCAAGTTGAGACCCGGCGTAACTCAAGACCAACAAAAGGCTATGGATTTTTTCAACCGTTACAACGAAGATCAAGAGACAGCTATTAAACAACACGAAGATTTTAAATCTAAAACTAACAATTATTTCAATGATGAATTCAAAGGTTTTGAGTTCGACGTCAGTGGAAAAAAGTTTAGGTATGGGGTTCAAGATCCAAGTAAGCTAGCAGAAGACCAATCAAACATCAACAATTTTGTAGGGAAGTTCCTAAACAAAGAAGGTGAAGTAACAGATACGAAAGGTTATCACAAGGCACTATTTATGGCTTCAAATGCTGACACAATTATTAATCATTTCTACGAGCAAGGGAAATCAGATGCTACCAAAGATATCATAGGTAAATCTAAAAACCCAAGCACAGACGTTAGGCAACCAGCTAAAACTGGTTTTATAAATGGGTTAAAAGTTAAATCAGTGAGCGCTCAAGATTCTTCAAAATTAAGAATAAAAACAAAAAAATTTAACTAAAAAACAATTATTATGAGTTTAACTCCTCAATTTGGGTCATTAATCCCATCTCAAGGTCAACAATTACTAGCTTCGAACTATTTACAGTTCAACAACGGAGCTAACGATTTTGCACAACAGTACTTACCTGAAATCTACGAACAAGAAGTAGAGCGTTACGGAAACAGAACTTTATCTGGATTCTTACGTATGGTTGGAGCTGAAATGCCAATGACTTCTGATCAAGTAATCTGGTCTGAACAAAATAGATTACACATTAGTTACGTAGGCGTTGCCTGTGGTGCTGATGGTGGTGGAGCTGGTGCTCCAAACGTATTAACAGTTGCTGGTAACGTTTCAAACGTAGTTTCTGTAAATGATACAGTTGTTGTATTAGATCCAGCTACTGGACTAGAAGACAAAGGTTTTATTACAGCTTCTGTTGCTGGTGCTGCTGGTACTATGACTTACCAATCTTACACGAATGGTGGTTTAATTGCTGCAGGTTTTTCAGCAGCTGGTCTTAAAGTATTCGTATACGGATCTGACTATGCTAAAGGATCTAACATCGCTACTGGTGCTCGTATCAGTGTGAATCCTTCTTTCACTCAATATTCTAACTCTCCTATCATCATTAGAAACCAATACACTGTATCTGGTTCTGATATGGCACAAATTGGATGGGTTGAAGTTGCGACTGAAGACGGAACATCTGGATACCTATGGTATTTAAAAGCTGAATCTGAAACAAGATTACGTTTTGAAGACTACTTAGAAATGAGTATGGTAGAAGGTGAGTATAACCAAACTGCAACTGCTGCTACTAATCCTGGAACACAAGGTTTATTTGCTGCTATCGGAGCACGTGGAAATGTAGAAGTAGGATTTACTGCTGCTGCTGGACTTGATGAATTCGATGCTATCTTGAAGAATTTAGATACTCAAGGAGCTATTGAAGAAAACATGTTATTCTTACAAAGACAAACTTCTTTAGATTTTGACGATATGTTAGCTTCTATCTCTGGTGGTTACGCTGGTGGTACTGCTTTCGGATTGTTCGAAAACTCTGAAGAAATGGCTCTTAATTTAGGTTTCTCTGGTTTCAGAAGAGGTTCTTATGACTTCTACAAAACTGACTGGAAATACTTAAATGACGCTTCTACTCGTGGAGGTATCGTAGGTATCAATTCTATCGAAGGTGTATTAGTACCTGCTGGAACTTCAACAGTTTACGATCAAATTTTAGGAACTAACATCAGAAGACCTTTCTTACATGTAAGATATAGAGCTTCTCAATCTGATGATAGAAGAATGAAATCTTGGTTAACTGGTTCTGCTGGTGGTGCTTCAACGTCTACTTTAGATGCTATGGAAGTAAACTTCCTATCTGAAAGATGTTTAGTAACTCAAGCTGCTAACAACTTTGTATTATTCAAAGGAATCTAAGGATTCAAAATTAATGTAATTTTTACCCTCGTTAAAACAACGGGGGTAATTATTACTTTTATATGACATTAGCCCCTTACTATATATAACTAACAAGCTATTGTCACACTTTACAAACTATTAAATTATATTATATTATGGCTGCAAAAAAAGCACCAGCAAAGACAGTTGAGGTTGCTCCTCAGCAAGAAGTAGTAACTAAAGTTACTCCACAACAAAAAAATCCAATTGAACCAATTTGGGAAATAAAAGATAGAGTATATTTTTTAAAAGGAGGAAATTCTCCTTTAACTCTGACAATACCAGGTAAACATACAAGGAAACATTCCTTATTATATTTTGATGAAAAATCTGGGAAACAAAGAGAAATAAGATATGCTACAAACCAAGACTCACCACTAGTTGATGAGCAAAAAGGAGAATGTACCTTAGGTCATATAAGATTCCAAAATGGAGATCTTAGAGTTCCTAAACAAATGCAAAACCTACAGAAACTTCTTTCAATATTTCACCCATTAAAAGGTAGAATATATGAAGAATTTAGTGCTGTTGAAGAAGCTGAAGACGAATTAGATGTATTAGATCTTCAGATAGACGCTTTAAACGCTGCTCGTAATATGGATATTGATCAAGCAGAAGCTATATTAAGAGTTGAATTAGGTTCCAAGGTTGGAACAATGAGTTCTAAGGAATTAAAAAGAGATTTGTTATTGTTTGCTAAAAAGAATCCAGCATTATTTATGGATTTAGCTAATGATGAAAATGTACAACTAAGGAACGTAGCTATTAGAGCTGCTGAAGTTGGTATCATAAAACTATCTCAAGATCAAAGAACATTTACCTGGGGATCAAACGGAAGAAAACTAATGACAGTACCTTTCGATGAAATTCCTTATTCTGCAATGGCTGCTTACTTTAAAACCGATGAAGGTGTAGAGGTTTTCAGATCTGTAGAGAAAATCTTGAATTAACATGTAATAATTAATATATACCGGCTACACTCTGTGGTCGGTTATATTATAACAAAAAAACAAAATAATGGCTATAAACGTAGATTTAGTTTATAAAACTGTCTTATTAATACTCAACCAACAACAAAGAGGGTATATAACTCCAGACGAGTTTAATAAAGTAGGTAATCAAGTACAGCAAGGTATATTTGAAAAATACATGAGTGACTTGAATCAACAATTACGTATACCCGAAAATGATAATGAGTATGCTAATAGAGTTAAAAACCTAGAAGAAAAACTAGATATATTTAAAAGAATAGCCGCACCAACTTTTTCAACAAATCACTTCACAACTGCTTCACTGTCAAACTTTTATAGACTAGGTACCGTTATATACAACG
>JANZQE010000045.1:0-16663 GCA_038040705.1 Clostridium sp.
ATATTGAACTTATTAATATATACTCCCTTGAAAGTATTATGAAAAAAATGGAAGAGATATATCATGGTTTATAAAAAACATTTAAGTAGGGAGTAGTTAATGGAACCAATTAGAGTATTACATGTTTTCGGTAACTTAGATGCAGGCGTTGCTGAGAGTAGAACAATGGATATATATCGACAAATAGATAAGAGCAGAGTACAATTTGATTTTTTAATTCATACTGAGAAAAAATGTTTTTTTGAAGAGGAGATAAATGAAATGGGAGGACGAATTTTCAGAGTGCCACGTTTTGGCCTTAGAACATTCTTTTCTTATAGGCGTGAGTTGAACGATTTTTTCGAAAAACATCCTGATTATAAAATCGTTCATGGACACATCTTAAGCACTGCTTTTATATATCAAAAAATTGCTAAAAAGCATGGCGTCGTTGTTAGAATTGCTCACTCAAGATGTGGTAGTAGCACACGAATTAATAATGCTTACGAATTAATAAAAGAGCTTTTAACTAAGTTATCTCGTTTTTATGTTACTGATAAATTTGCAGTATCTAATATTGCTGGAATTAGTGCGTTTGGTGAACGTAGCGTACTTAATTGTGAGGTGAAAGTCTTACCCAATGCAATAAAAACACAAAAATATCTATATAATCATGAAGATAGAATAAAATTACGTTCAGAATTTAGTATAAGTAATAGGTTTGTTGTTGGGCACATTGGTCGTTTTGAAGACCAAAAAAATCATGATTTCATTATAGATATTTTTAGTGAAGTGAATAAACAAATTCCAAACTCAGTGTTAATTCTTGTAGGGGATGGAGAGCTTAAAGCTTCAATCGAGGATAAAGTAAATAAACTTAGGTTAAGTGATAATGTAATTTTTACGGGTGTTAGGGCAGATGTTCCAGAGATTCTTCAAGCAATGGATGTGCTTTTATTTCCATCTTTTTTTGAAGGCTTACCTGGCGTAGTCTTAGAAGCTCAAGCAGCTGGATTACCCTGTATAATATCAGATAAAATAACTGATGAGGTTAAAATAACGGATCTTGTGGAGTATGTTTCGCTTGATAAAACAACAGAGGACTGGGCAGAAAAAGTTATGAGGTTTTCAAAGGGTTTTGATCGTAGGAATACGTACGATGAGATAGTTGAAGCTGGATATGATATTGAATCAGTAGCTATATGGTATCAGGGGTTTTATCTCCAACACATAGATGAGAATTATATAATTAGAGTATTACACATAGTAGGAACAATGAATCGTGGAGGGCAGGAAACATTCCTTATGAATGTTTATAGAGCAATCGACAGAGAGAGAATTCAGTTTGATTTTATTGTTCATTCGCAAGAACATGGAGATTATGAAGATGAAATAGAGGGACTTGGCGGAAGAATATTTAGGGTTACACGTAAAGAGAAGAGCATCCTAAGGAATTTTTATGATATCAAAAGAGTTGTTAAAGATAATCAGTATAAGATTGTTCAAAGACATTCAAATAACAGTTTCGTGGTTTGGGATCTTTTGGCATCCAAATTGGGTGGGGCAAAAATGCTAATTGCACATTCGCACAGTAGTAACTCACAATCCCCAATAACACATAAAATTTGTCGGCCGATTTTAAAATTGATAGCTACCCATCGATATGCATGTTCGAGTAAAGCGGGCAAATGGCTTTACGGGGAGGCAGATTTTAAAATAATTAATAATGGGATTGCTTCAACTGAATATATATACTCACCTGAATCGTGTAAGGAAGTTCGTCAAGAGTTAGATTTAGAAAATAAATTTGTGATAGGACATGTAGGAAGGCTAACGAAAGCAAAAAACCATTTGTTTTTATTGGACATCTTTTCAATTATTCGTAAAACGGTAGAGAACGCAGTACTCATATTGGTTGGTGACGGCGAGTTGAGGGAAGAAATAGAAAAAAAAATCAGTGAACTTGAATTACAAGATAGTGTAAAACTACTGGGTGTTCGGTCAGATGTACCTCGCCTCCTCCAAGCTATGGATGTTTTCTTATTTCCGTCTTTATATGAAGGTTTACCGGTTTCAGTGGTAGAAGCGCAGGCGTCCGGATTGCCTTGCGTTATTTCAGATACTATTACAGATGAGGTAGTTTTAACCAATTTGGTTAGTCGCTGTTCGTTAGGCGATAGTGCGGAACAATGGGCACAAATTGTTTCACAATATACAGAAATATTTGATCGGCATTCGGATATTGATTCAATAATTAATGCTGGATTTGACATTAGTTTTACTGCAAAACAATTACAACAGTATTATCTTGAATGAGTTGTGAGGTGATAATAAATTAAAAAAATTAAGAAAATTATCTTTGTCATAACGTCCCTTACTTCCGGTGGGGCAGAACGAGTTATGTCTGAAATCGCTAATTTCGCAGCAGAGCATGAAGTAGAGGTATATATTATACTGATATCCGAAAATATTGTTCGATTTAAGCTTCATTCTAGTATTCACCTAATACCTATTTGCGATAAAAACAGAAAAAGCAATCGACTACTTAAAGTTTGGATGCGAGCAAAGCTTATGAGGCAAGAGTTTAAAAGGATTCAACCGAATATTATTGTATCATTTTTGACGGTAACTAATATATACGCTTGCATAGCAAATATTCAAACACAAATTCCTTTGGTTATCAGTGAACGGAATGATCCTAAAAGAGATCCGAAAAGCATATTACAAAAAATAATAAGAAAACTTGTTTATCCTTTAGCAAACGGATATATTTTTCAGACAGATGAAGCAAAACAATACTTTTCAAATAGAATTCAAGATAGCGCTATAATTATCCCTAATCCAGTCAAAAACAACCTCCCATTGTCCTCCAGGAAGAAGACCAAAAAGGAAATTTGTGCAATTGGTAGACTCACTGATCAAAAAAATTATCCCTTACTACTAGCAGCGTTTTCACAGTTTTATAGAGAGTATCCGGATTATTCTCTCCATATATTTGGTGAAGGAGAGAATGAAACTGAAATTAAGCGGCTGGTAAAGGTTCTGGGTATAGATAAAAATGTATTTTTAGAAGGTGTGGTCAGTGATATTCATTACAGAATCAGGGATATGGGAATGTATGTATTATCATCTGATTACGAGGGTATATCTAATGCATTAATGGAAGCAATGGCATTAGGGCTGCCATGTATTTCAACCGATTGTCCATGTGGTGGGTCAAGGCATTTGATTACCAATGGTAAAAATGGACTGCTTGTCCCAGTGGGTGATGTAGGGGCAATGGTGGATGCAATGAAAAAAATAGTTGCAGATGAGAAGTTGGCAGATAGCTTATCCATAAATGCGATTAGTATAAGAAATACACATTCCTTAGATAAGATTACAAATAAATTTTTTAATTATTTTGAACAAGTATTGAATACTAGGAGGAACTAATATGGCACAGCAGGTTGTATTCCGTTTGGATGATATTTGTGAAAAAATGAATTATGATAAATTCATTCGTATGAAAACAATTTTTGATAAGTATGGTGTAAAACCAATTATTGGTGTTGTGCCAAAAAACGAAGATGAAGTTCTAAACTTCGGAAACGAAATACCTGGTTTCTGGGAAATGGTGAGAATGTTACAGAACGATGGCTGGTCAATTGCACAGCATGGCTATAAACATGTATATGTTACAAATAAAACGGGTTTAATCTCTTTAAGAAAACAGAGTGAATTTGTTGGTCTACCATATGAAGAGCAGTATGAGAAAATTAAAGCAGGTAAAGAACAATTGTTATCTTATGGTATTGAAACGGACATTTTTATGGCGCCCTCTCATTCTTTTGACAAGAATACGTTGTTGTCCTTAAATAAGTGCGGATTCCGTTATGTTACAGATGGTTGTACAAATCATGCTTACAATTATATGGGGTTAACATTTATACCATGTAAAGAAGCTAAACCTAAGAGGAAAAACAGATTCTCTACAGTATGTTTGCATACAAATTGGACCGAAGATAAAATATATGAAATGGTTGAAAACTTTATTAGCGAAAATCGGTCCAAAGTAATTACATTTGAAACAGCTAAAACATTACCACAAAAACCATATTGGATATCAAGAATTGAAGAATTTGCATACATTTTGTTTCAAAAGTATATTATTTCGAATGTATACTATTTATACAAACTTTTGAGTAAAAAATAACAATTTGAAATAAAATTGGAATATAGGAGAAAGGAGTATATTATATGGTAGAAAAATGTAAAAGGTCGTCATATATACAAAAATTTTGGTCAGCATCATTTTTTATATATATCGTTTGTATGATTACCTTTACAGGTACAGCTAATACAGCGATTATTGTTAAAATTGCGCTTTACATTTTTTTAGGATTAAGCATTATCAATATAATACAAAGTGGAAAATTAAAGCTAAATGCCTTTTGTGTATCTTTAATCCTCTATGGTACTTTGCTTATATTTTCTTGGTTTTATAGCCCATCTCAGAATATTGCTACAGAATATCTGTATAATTATTGGACACTTGTGGTAATTTGTATTTTTGTTGTAAATTATATTGATTCTGCAGAAAAGGCAAATCTTTTATTAGATGCTTATATATTGGGTGGATTATGTTTATGCCTTTATGCTTTTTCTTTTTATGGAACCAGTATTTTTAATGTTGTAACCCAAAGCATATATGGAATCCGTGTTGGGTCAGAGGTAGGAAATACTAATGATGTTGGTTTAAGCTATGCTATGAGTGCTATTATAGCAATGTTCTCATTGATTTATCTACATACCAGACTAACAAAAAGATTATATTACATTATACTAATTCCAATATGTACTATATTCGCTTTATTATCTGGTTCTAAAAAAGTTTTTATTTTATTGTTCATCGCTATTGTGCTGCTATTTTTACTGAAGAAAATAATTCATAATTCCTTGCTCAAGAAAGCTGGTCTTATAATATTAGGAGGATTTCTTATTTATTTATTGATCTATATTATTCAAAATGTTCCACAATTTAGGACTATAAATGAACGATTACAAGATATGCTCAATCTTGTTTTTTTAGGTAGTGGAACTGAAACTGATTTAACAAGAAAATATTTTATACAAAAGGGGTTTGAAGTATTTTCAGACCATCCACTGTTTGGAGCTGGTGGCTTTTCATCATATAGTTATTTTGGAACATATTCCCATAATAACTACATTGAAATATTGATGAATACCGGCATGATAGGATTCGTTTTATTTTATTTTCCTTATCTTATATTCTTTTTTCAATTAAGGAAGATTAATAGTTTAAATTATCCATTTAAAATATTTGCAATTGTTTTTATTATTACTCATTTAATTCTTGGGACAGCTTTAATTTACTATTACGATAGATATATACAAATAATGTTTGCAGGCATTAGCGCTTTCTTAAGTTATGAAAGTAAGAATGCAAATAATCTGACAGGGAAAATGCAGAATAAGTAAATTTAAAATAATGAAAAAGAAGGTTTATCAACATGATGAATATCTTTATGAAGAAGATTTGTAATCCGAAAAAATGGGTATTATGGTTATTAAATAAAAAAATAGCTTATTTAATTCCTGATAAAACATTTTTATCATTAAAATATTGGGCATTACTAGATAAAAAAATTAATTGGATTTGTCCAACTACTTTTAATGAAAAACTTCAATGGCTTAAACTGTAGGATAGAAATCCTAATTATACCCAGATGGTTGATAAATATGAGGTTAGGAATTATATATCAAAAACTATAGGCGAAGAATATCTTATTCCATTAATAGGAGTTTATGATAAGTTTGAAGAGATTGATTTTGATAAATTGCCGGAACAATTTGTATTAAAATGTAATCATGATTCCGGTGGAGTGATTATATGTAAGGATAAAAGCAAGTTTGATATAAAAATAGCTAGACACAAAATTAATAAGTGTTTAAAAAGGAACTATTATTATGAGCATAGAGAATGGCCATACAAAAGTGTTAAGGTAAAAATCGTTTGTGAAGAATTTATATCAGAAACGGATAATACACCAAATGATTATAAAGTTCTATGCTTTAATGGGAAAGCAAAACTTATTGGAGTGCATACTGATAGGTTTATAAATCACAAATATGACAATTATGACATACAGTGGAACAAGACTACTATATCAAAGTATTGTCCAACGTCTAATTTAATTTTTGAGAGGCCAAAACAGCTTGAAAGATTGATTCAATTGTCTGAGCTTTTGGCATCTGATATAATCCATGTTCGAATTGATTGGTTTATTGTTAAAGATAAAATATACTTTGGAGAAATAACTTTTTATGAATCATCTGGTTTTGATAATTTTGATAATGAAGATGATAATTATTTATTAGGAAGCTGGGTCGATTTACCAATGAAAAACGGAAAATTAAAAGAGAGATTATACAATATTCAATAGAAACAATTGAAAGATGGGGTTTATAAATATTATGAATGCTTTTATGCAGAAGATTTCTAATCCTAGAAAATGGATGTTATGGTTATTAGATAAGAAAATAGCCTATTTAATTCCTGATAAAACATATTTATCATTAAAGTATTGGGCATTAATAGAGAAAAAAATTAATTTGATTTGCCCAACTACTTTTAACGAAAAGCTTCAGTGGCTTAAACTTTACGATAGGAGACCTAAGTATACTCAAATGGTTGATAAATATGAGGTTAGGAATTATATATCAAAAACCATAGGCGAAGAATATCTTATTCCATTAATTGGAGTATATGATAAATTTGAAGAGATTGATTTTAATAATCTGCCGAAACAATTTGTATTAAAATGTAATCATGATTCAGGTGGGTTAATCATATGTAAGGATAAAAGTAAGCTTGATATAAAAGTAGCTAGACACAAAATAAATAAAAGTTTGAAAAGAAATTATTATTATGTGCATAGAGAATGGCCATACAAAAATGTTAGGCCGAGGATTATTTGTGAAACATTTATTTCAGAAAAAAATAAAACACCAGATGATTATAAAGTTCTATGCTTTAATGGAAAAGCAAAATTGATTTCAGTTCATATTGATAGATTTGGAAAACATAAACTTGATAATTATAATATGAAATGGGAAAAAACTATAATAGGGAAGGACGGTCCGATGTCGGAATTTACTTATGAGAAGCCGAAACAATTTGAAAAATTGATTCAATTGACTGAGCTTTTGGCAGCTAATATGATTCATGTTCGAATTGATTGGTTTATCGTGAAAGATAAACTATATTTTGGAGAAATAACTTTTTATGAAGCATCTGGTTTTGAGCATTTTGATAATGAAGAAGATAATTATCTGTTTGGAAGTTGGATTAACCTACCAATAGAAAAAAGCAATTAAATCAGGAGGAGTATTATGCAACTAATAATAGCTGGTGAATTAGTACCGTGAAAGAAGAAGATCTTAAGAATAAATTTGCAAATGCAACTAAATGGTCAACTATCACAGAAATAGCTTCAAAATTAGTTAGTCCTGTTACGAATATGGTTTTGGCTAGAATTATTTCACCAGAAGCTTTTGGTGTAGTGGTTACTATAACTATGATTATGAGTTTTACAGATATGTTTACTGATGCAGGCTTTCAAAAGTATCTGGTACAACACGAATTTAAGGATGAAAATGAAAAATTTAAAAATGCCAACGTAGCCTTTTGGACTAACTTTGGAATATCTATTTTTTTATGGTTAATTATTATAGTATTCCGTGAACAAATTGCTGTATCAGTTGGTAACCCTGGGTTAGGAAATTTAATCGCGATAGCTTGTGTTCAGTTGTTACTTACATCCTTTTCAAGTATACAAATGGCACTTTATAGGCGGGATTTTGATTTTAAAACTCTTTTTTTAGTTAGAATGGCGGCAGTATGTATACCAGTTATTGTAACAATACCATTAGCTCTTTTGGGATTAAGTTATTGGGCACTTATTATTGGTAGTATTTTTATGCAAATTTCAAATACCGTTATATTGACTGTTAAATCAAAATGGAAACCACATTTGTTTTATAATGTAGGAATATTAAAAGAAATGTTATCGTTTAGTATTTGGTCATTGATTGAGGCTATTTCAATCTGGTTTACTGCTTGGGTAGATGTATTTATTATTGTAAATTCTTTAAATCAATATTACCTGGGAATATATAAGACGTCGATAACTATGGTTAATGGACTTATGGGGATTATAACTGCATCAATAGTACCTGTGCTTTTTTCAGCATTGTCTCGTTTACAAGATGATAGTGAGAAGTTTAACAACATGTATTTTACTACTCAAAGACTCGCTTCTATTTTTGTATTTCCGCTTGGTATAGGTGTTTATTTATATAGCGACTTAGCTACAAAAATACTACTAGGAAATAAGTGGAATGAAGCTGCTGGGGTAATAGGTGTATGGGCTTTAACAAGTGCAATAATGATAATTTTTGCAAACTTTTGTAGTGAAGTATATAGGTCTAAAGGAAGACCTAAGTTATCATTTTTAGCTCAGATATTACAGCTAGTTGTTCTTGTTCCTGTTTGTATAATAAGTTCAAAATATGGATTTTGGCCTTTGGTTTATGCAAGAGCCTGGATACGTATGGAGGGTATACTAGTTGATTTTATTATAATGAAGTATGCTTTTGGAATTACAGTAGGTAAAACCTTAAAAAATGTTATGCCAACAGGAATTTCAGCCATTGCTATGGGAATATTAGGTTACTTACTACAACAAATAAGTAAAGGATTATTATGGAGTTTTGTATCAATTATAATATGTATTTTCTTCTATTTTTGTGTGCTATATCTATTTTTAGATATGCGAAAAGAAATAAATGGAATAATTAAAAACAAAATAATTAAAAAGTTAAAACCAAAATAAAAAATCAATATACTACGATCTATTATAAAGAAAATTAGATTTCAGCTACATAATGATTATAAGAAAAGGGGGTAATAATTATGTGCAAAATAGCAGTAGCAGGAACTGGTTATGTAGGCCTTGTGGCAGGGGTATGTTTTGCTGAAATGGGTCACCAGGTTATATGCGTAGATATTGATGAAAATAAAGTAAATTTAATGAAACAAGGCATATCTCCAATTTATGAAGCAGAGTTAGAAGAATTAATGCAGAGGAATTATGCAACGGGTAGGCTTAATTATACTACTGATTATAAATCAACCTATAAAGAGGCAGATGCTATCTTTATAGGTGTGGGAACTCCAGAACAGCCAGATGGTTCTGCAGATCTAAGATATATAGCTACAGTTGCAAGGCAGATAGCTGAAACTATAGAAAAGGACTGCCTTGTGGTGGTTAAATCCACGGTACCTGTAGGTACTAATGATAAGGTAGAACAATTTATAAAAGATTTTTTACCTCATGATGGAGAAGACTTAATTGGAAACGGAGGGGTTACTTTAAAAAAGATTAGAGTGGAGGTAGCATCTAATCCTGAATTTTTAGCCCAAGGAACAGCGGTGCATGATACACTCCATGCTGCAAGAATTATCATAGGAACACAAAGTAAATGGGCAGAGGATATACTCATGAAAATCTATGAGCCATTTAATATTCCTATTGTATCTGTAACCAGAAGGTCAGCGGAAATGATTAAGTATGCATCAAATGACTTTCTTGCACTTAAAATATCCTACATGAATGATATCGCTAACCTTTGTGAGCTGGTAGGGGCTAATATTCAAGATGTGGCTAAAGGTATGAGTTTTGATGAGCGTATTGGCAGGAGTTTTTTAAATGCTGGTATCGGTTATGGCGGGTCATGTTTTCCTAAGGATACAAAGGCACTTGAGTATCTGGCAAGAGAGAACGGATATAAACTTAGGACCATTAAAGCGGCCATTGATGTAAATAAAGATCAAAAGACCATGTTATATAAGAAAGCTTCCAAACGGCTAATTACCTTTAATGGTTTAAAAGTAGCAGTCCTTGGTCTTACCTTCAAGCCTGGAACGGATGATTTAAGAGAAGCACCATCTATTGAAAATGTTCTTTTATTATTAGAGCATGGAGCAGAAGTTTATGCCTATGATCCTGCAGGTAAGGAGAACTTTAAAAGACGATATGCAGAAGGAAAAAGTGGAAAAGGTAGCATAAAGTATGTTGATAATATAGAGGAAGCCTTAAAAGACGCTAATGTTTGCTTTATCTTTACGGAGTGGGACGCGGTTAAGGCTATAAAACCAGAGGAATATAAGAAGCTCATGAGAATCTCTTTGGTCTATGACGGAAGAAATATATATAACGTGGAAGAGATGAAAAAAGCAGGTGTGGAGTACTATTCTATCGGAAGGTAAAGATTAATATTTTGGAGGAAAACAATTGAGTTACAAACCTTTAGATACAAATAAGACGTTTCTTATTACCGGAGCTGCAGGTTTCATAGGTTTTTATCTATCCCAAAAGCTCTTGGAGAAGGGCTGCATAGTTATTGGGATTGATAATATAAATGATTATTATGATGTGGAGCTTAAGGATGCTCGTTTGAAAAAGCTTAAACCCTATGAGAAGTTTACATTTATAAAAGGTGATATCTCAGATAAGGTTATGATGATGAAGATTTTTGAAGAGCACAAGCCTAATATAGTAGTAAATTTAGCTGCCCAGGCCGGAGTTAGGTACTCCATAGAGAACCCAGATGTATATATACAAAGTAACATCATAGGTTTTTTTAATATTCTTGAAGGTTGTAGATTTTATCCTGTAGAGCATCTTGTGTATGCATCTTCAAGTTCAGTTTATGGTTCTAATAAAAAAGTACCATTTGAAGAATCAGACTTTGTAGATCATCCTGTATCTCTTTATGCAGCTACAAAGAAATCTAATGAACTAATGGCTTATACCTATAGTCATCTTTATAAGATTCCGGCTACAGGACTTAGGTTTTTTACAGTTTATGGTCCTATGGGAAGACCTGATATGGCGTATTTTGGTTTTACTAATAATTATTTTAAAGGGCTGCCCATTAAGATATTTAACAATGGAGATTTTATACATGATTTATACAGAGACTTCACATACGTTGATGATATCGTAGAAGGTATTGAAAGGCTTCTTAACAATCCACCTGTGGAGGAAATACCTAATAGAGTATTTAACATTGGGAACAACAACCCCGAAAAACTTATGGATTTTATAGAAACTCTCGAGAAAGCTTTAAGCAAGACTATAGGAAGAGAGGTAGTATTTGACAAGGTATTTGAGCCTATGAAGCTAGGAGATGTGCCTGCCACATATGCATCTATTGAGCTGTTGCAGGAGACTGTGGAGTTTAAGCCATCGACATCCATTGAGGAAGGGCTACAGAAATTTGCAGACTGGTATGTTGAGTATTATGGCATCGTGTAAGCAATATATGATAAAAATTATAGTATATTGGTAAATAGTGCACAGGCTAAGAAAAGGAGACATAATATAATAAGAGGGTGAAAACATGAAGAAAATGAAACCATGGATGAATCTTGTTTTAAGTGTATTTATCATTATTGCACTAGTAATGGGGGGGGCATTTGGTTACACCTTCTATAAACTTAGCAAAATAAACACTACAACAATATCAAAAACCGATGAGGATTTAGGTATTAAACCTAAAGTAATTCTAAAAGAAGAAGTGATTATGAAAGAAGAAGTAGTTGTAAAAGAAGAAGTGCCTCTAAAAATAGAAGTTAGTAACAAAATTATAAATATTGCATTGTTTGGAGTAGATAGAACAGATAAGAATCAACCAAGTCGTTCAGATTCTATAATAATACTTTCTATAGATGAAGTGCACAATAAAATAAAAATGTCCTCTATTATGAGAGATACCTATGTAGAAATAAAAAATCATGGTAAAACAAAAATTAATCATGCATATGCTTACGGTGGACCACAGCTTGCCATAAGGACGCTTAATGAGAACTTTAATTTAGACATTAGAGATTATGTTACCGTTGATTTTTCTGATTTCGAAAAGTTAATAGATGCTATGGATGGAGTAGCTATAGATGTTAAACAAGATGAAATTAGTTTCATACCTCAAATTACCAAGACGGGAACTCAGACTTTAAACGGACTTCAGGCTGTTGCGTATTCACGAATACGCCATACTGCTGGCGATGATTATCGGAGAACGGAAAGACAAAGAACGGTATTATCAGTAATGCTCACAAAGATTCAGACACTGGGGGTAACAAAATTTCCATCTGTTGTTTCCATGCTTCTACCCTTTACTGAAACAAGCATGAATAGTATAGACATACTAAAGGTTGGTACAAAAGTGTTTGTTTCAGATATAAAGACCTTGGAGGGGGAGAGATTTCCAATGGATGGCTATGGCAGGGGGAAAATTATTGGTGGAGTATGGTATTTGGTTGCTGACATGAAGGCTACTGTAGACCAGCTTCATAAATTTATTTACGAAGACATAAAATAACAACTAGCAGCTATGTATCAAAAAAGATATAGAATTCGCTTTTAGCAAATTCTATATCTATACATATATATAAATGTTAGTTAGCTTAAAAGCCATAAATATCTCATATTATGACTAACTATGGGGATTGAAATTAATTATAAAACATTGGTATATAACATATAGTTAAAAGAAGATTTTAAATAATTATAATAGGTGTAAGGAGGAGAAATGGTATGCAAGAAGGAAATAATAGAGATATAATAGATTATTTAAATATAATCAGAAAAAGGATTATTCTTATATTATTTATTACAATTTGTCCAATGATTATAGCTGGTATATTAAGTTTTTATGTGATAAAGCCTATATATGAAGGTGAATCTACTGTTATTGTTGGAAAGGATAGTATGGATGAAATTACTCAAAGTGAAGTAATAATGTATCAGGATTTAATAAAAACTTATAGTGAGATTGGGAAATCAAGGGTAGTAGCTGAAAATGCCATTAAAAATCTAGAATTAGATATACTTGTTAAAGAATTTATGTTGAATTTGAGTATTACACCTAAATTAGATACACAAATCATAGAAATATCTTATAAAAGCAAAACTCCAGAAATAGCTGCAAAAGGAGCTAACGCTTTATCACAGGCTTTTGTTGAAGAAGCTCAAAAGCTTTTACCATCAGTTAGTGTAAAAATAATGGATAATGCTTTAATTCCTGAAGAACCTATAGCACCGAATAAGAAGTTGAATATTTCTATGAGTTTTATACTAGGATTAATTTTTTCATTAGGCTTTGCATTCTTAATTGAATACTTAAATAACACAATTAAAAACGAGGATGATGTAGAACGGCATTTACAACTACCTACTATAGGAGTAATTCCAAAAGAAAACAAAATGGTAAACCTTATTGTAGTAAAAGAACCTAAAGCTCCAATTACAGAAGCATTTAAATCCATGAGAACAAATTTATTATTTTCCATGAAAAACAGAGGGTTAAAGACCTTAATGGTTTGCAGTTCAGTCCCTAAAGAAGGTAAAACTTCTGTTTCAACAAATATTGCTGTTGCCATAGCACAGACCGGGAAAAGTGTTCTACTTATTGATTGTGATCTTAGGAAACCTTGTGTACATAGACACTTCAATATTTCTAACAATCAATTAGGTTTAGTGGATGTGATTTTACAGGAAAGCAAAGCGGAAGAAGTTTCAATAAGAATTGACGATAATCTTGATGTACTAACTGCTGGAATAGCTAATTATAGCCCATCAGAGTTGTTATTATCTCAGAAAATGAAGGATTTAATTAAAGAAGTGAAAATGAAGTATGATTACGTAATACTAGATACTCCACCAATAATTGCATTTACAGATGCTCTTGCACTAGCTACTGAGAAAATCGGAGTAATATTAGTAGTAAATTCTGAGGAATCTAAAATAGATACTTGTAAAAAATCAAAACAATTATTATCAAACATTAATGCTACAATAATTGGAATCGCATTAAATAAAGTAGATAAAAGGGAATTTATAGGTTTTGGGCATGATTATTATTCACATAGTTTAGAAAAGGTAAGTAAATTAAAGGATATGTTTAAAAGAATATGTTTAAAAATTAAGTTTAAAATAAAAAACGAGATAATAAAGAATAGTAGGAAGTGAGCCCACGCTGATTGAACGAGTAACAACTTTATGATATAATTAAGTTGTTACTTTAGCTATATGTAAAAAAATGCAAAATATAGGAGGCATAATAGATGATTGAATTTATAAATGTAAAGAAATCCTTTAAGGACAAAGTTGTAATTAAAGATATGAGTTTGAAAATTAATAAAGGTGAATTAGTAGTTTTTATCGGGCTTAGTGGATGTGGAAAAACAACTTCACTGAAAATGATAAATAAGCTAACTAAAATTACCTCAGGAAAAATACTTATAGATGGTAAAGATATAAGTAAGGAGGATACCATAGAACTACGACGTAATATGGGGTATGTAATACAACAAACTGGAGTATTTCCACATATGACAGTTAAAGAAAACATAGAACTCATTCCTAGACTTCAAAAGCTAGATATTAATGAAATTGAAAAAAGGACTTTAGTACTACTCGAGATGGTTGGTTTAAACGCAGAGGAATATATGAATAGATATCCAAGTGAGCTTAGTGGTGGGCAACAACAAAGAATTGGAGTTGCTAGAGCTTTTGCAACACAGCCAGATATAATACTTATGGATGAACCTTTTAGTGCATTAGATCCTATAACTAGAAGTGAACTTCAAGAGGAACTTTTCAATTTACAACAGGAAGTAAAGAAAACAATCGTTTTTGTTACTCATGATATGAATGAGGCACTAAAGCTTGCAGATAGAATATGCATTCTCAAAGACGGAGAAGTAGTTCAATATGATACACCAGAAAATATTCTAAGACATCCTAATGGTACATATGTAGAAGAGTTTATAGGTAAAAAAAGAATATGGAGCAACCCAGAGTTTATTAAGGCTAAGGATATTATGATTGAAGACCCTGTGGCTATTAGTGGTAAAAGAACTATACTGCAAGGACTTGAAATAATGAAGAGAAATAAGGTGGATAGTTTGATAATTACTGATAGAAATGGGAAATTATCAGGCCTTGTTACATTAAAGGATATTAAAAAGGATGCCAATAAAACTTCAAGACTAGAAGAAATAATGGATGAAGAAATTATAACAGTTAAAGAAAATGATAATCTAGTTAATATATTGGAGACAATGAACGAGTACGGCATCGGGTATGTTCCAGTGGTTAACGATGATAAAAAGCTTGTTGGATTAATTACAAGAAGTAGTTTACTTTCAATACTTAGTGAACAATTTATTGACATGGAGGTGAAGGCTTAATGAAAGCATTTATTGATTTTGTGATTTCTAGACAAGAACAGATATTAAAGTTATTACTACAACATATTCAATTAACTGTGATAGCGGTTCTAATTGCCATAGTTATAGGAGTTCCCCTAGGTATTTTAATTATTAGAGTAAAAAAGCTTTCTAAACCAGTAATTGGACTAGCAAATGTTGTACAAGCAGTACCCAGCTTAGCGCTTTTAGGTTTTTTAATACCAACACTTGGAATAGGTAGTACCCCAGCTATTGTCATGGTAGTTCTATACTCACTTCTTCCAATAATAAAGAATACATATACAGGACTTAACAACATAAACCCAGATATGCTAGAGGCAGCAAAGGGCATAGGAATGACCAATGCACAAATACTTAAAATGGTACAAATACCATTAGCACTTCCAATAATAATGGCAGGTATTAGAATATCAGCAGTTACAGCGGTAGGGCTTATGACTATTGCAGCCTTTATTGGAGCTGGTGGACTAGGGTATATGGTATTTACAGGTGTTCAAACTGTTGATAATAATATGATTTTGGCAGGAGCTATTCCTGCATGTATATTAGCACTACTAATTGACTTTATAGTAGGCCGGATAGAAAGAGTAGTATCTCCAAATGGTATTAAAAATACAGATGGACATATGAAGACTTATAAAAGTAAAAAACTAAATATTAAAGTAGTAACTGCAGTACTAGCATTAATAATAGTTACAGTTGTAGGACTTAGTATGTTTAAAACTAAGGAGGAAACAATTGTTGTAGGTTCCAAAAATTATACAGAACAATTGATTTTAGGAAATATTGTGGCTGACTTAATTGAAGGAAATACAGATATTAAAGTGGAAAAACAGCTAAATTTAGGCGGAAGTTCAGTGACTTTTGCTGCAATACAATCAGGAGATCTTGATATGTATGTAGAATATACAGGTACAGGCCTTGTTAATATATTAAACCAAGAAGCAATAAATGATTCGGAAAAGGTATATGACATAGTAAAAACCCAGTTTAAGGAAAAATATGGTTTGGATTGGCTTGAGCCTTTAGGGTTTAATAACACGTATGCATTAGCCATTAGAAAAGATACGGCTAAAGAATATAATATAGAAACTTATTCGGACCTTGCAAAAGTAAGTGACAAACTTATAATAGGACCAACTTTAGAATTTTCTAACAGACAAGATGGATATATAGGACTTGCAGAAACTTATAATATGAACTTTAAAGATATGAAAGCTGTTGATTCGGGACTGAGATACACCGCGTTAGATACTAATGAAAGTGATGTTATTGATGCTTTCTCAACAGATGGACTGTTAAAAGGATATGATTTAAAGGTATTAAAGGATGATAAAAATT
>JANZQE010000046.1:0-3629 GCA_038040705.1 Clostridium sp.
CATTTCCTGTTATTATACTATACACTGCTACGAACAGCATAGATCCTACCATAGCGCCAGCAGGAACCTTTAATTTCAATGCAGTTAATCCACCACTAAAACCAATTACTAAAGTTATAATTAATTTCATCATATTTACCGACACCCTATGCCTTTCCTTTTTATTACATATGATATTGTTTTGTATTTGATTTTATTCTAACATTTAATATGGACTATACCAAATACTATATTCTTTATATAAAAGGAATTACAGATTTATAATTGCACAATGCTAAAATCTAAATAAAAAATTTAAAACCATGCTTTTAGTAAGCATGGTTTTAAAGACTGATAGAAAGTCAAAATTTATTGTATTTATTTAGTTAGTGAATCTATAAACTCCATGATATTTAATGTGTTTTCAGCACTAGTATTTGGAGCAACAATAGAAGTTACTTTATTAATATCACTTAATTTACTATCAATTTCAAATATTACATTACCATCTGTGTTATTCATATCAAATTTGATATTTGTTTTAGTTATTAATTTTTCTTCTATTGTAAATGTTGATATTACATTAATTTCTTTAATAGCATCAAGTTCTTTATTGAATTTTTCGTTAACTAAGCTTGCATCATCCAAATTTTCAGATTTCACTTCGTCGCCAAATTCTGCTAACGACGCTCCCTGTGCTTCTTTAATGGCATCTTTATAGTTACTAAAATATTTTTTGTTTCCTAAATAATTAGAAACAATAGCTTTAATATCATCTTTGGATAGTTTAATAGTATATACGCCATTTTTTGATGCTGATTCATTACCAAGCTTTTCAAATGTTTGTACTTTTTTCTTATTCTTATCTAAATAAGAATTAACTGTAGCCAAAATGTCTATTGAAACTTGAGTATTCTTATTATCCTTCCCTGCAATAACGTTTGTCATTGAATTTTGAAACTTTTGATATTCCTCATCAGAGCTATTATCCTTTACATAACTCTCTAAATCCTTTGAAGCAAGATGTAAATTTGTTGTATTTGCTAGTTGATCTCCTAGCAAACTTTTTAATATATCAGGCACCCCTATAAACATATCAAAATCTAATTTAGTATTAGAACTATCAATGTATACTGGTGTTTCAAAAGACACTCCTGCAGATGATACTCTTATATTACTACTAATCTTTGATCGGTCCTTCTCTTTTAACATCTTGCCATTAAAATTTAGAGATACCTTTCCTGCATTTAACATGCTTGATACTCCAGCTTCCTCTGAGATGCTATTCATATTTCCTGTTGTTTCAGTAGACATTGTAATATCGTAAGCACAAGACTTGATAGTTGCACTGTTTATTACACCAGTTTTTAACTTCACCTCTTGACTGCAACCAGTAAGTGAAGCAAGTAAAGTTATTGACAAGAAAACTGTTAAGATTGATCTTTTCATTTCATAATTCCCCCTATGATTTATATGATTTATTATTGCATTTCTTTTACAAATTAGCAAATTCATAAATTTATTAACTTTTTATAACCCTATCACAAAGCATGAATTATTTATTCTAAAAACTTTAAATTTTTTATATATTTTAGTATAATGTATATTATAAAGCTTAAAGAGGAGATATAAATTTATGAATTGTTCTAAATGTGGTTTTCAAATAGATGATTCTACAAAGTTTTGCCCAAAATGTGGTGACGAAATGATACAAGATAATTTACTATACCAAGAAAAAATTTCCATCACTTATGAGAATGGTACTCAAGAAGAGGATACTCTAGAGACTATCACTCCTAAAAAAAATAAACTTTTACGTTCATTCGTAATTATCTTTTCACTTATACTAATATTAGTTTCCGTAGGATATGCAAGTTATTATTTTTCGTTTGAAAAATATAATATTATTACTCCTAAAAAGTCAGACAAGTCCCCCTTAAAAAGAATTGATACTACGAGTCAAGAGAAAATTTCTGATAAAGTTTCAGATATTCCTGCTTCTACAGTTGAAACTGATACAACTAAATCAAATCATGATGCTAAATCAGACGGTGATGCTAATTATATATTCACTAAAAGCTCAAGTGAAAAGCTTTTAGAATCTGTTTTAGCTACATTAAGCAAAGAAAACTTAGCTTTAGCTAGAAATGAAATTTATGCTAGGCATGGATATGTATTTAAATCCCAACCATTAAATAGTTATTTTGATAGTAAAACTTGGTATAAACCAAACACTAGCTTTAAAGGTCTAAATGGAGACTTCAATGCTGTTGAATCATATAATATAAATTTGATTACAAAACATGAATAACAAAATAACGTAAATAAAACCACGCTCACAATGTAATCATGGTTTTATTTGGTGTGCCCAGAGGGAGTCGAACTTATTACCACGTTATATTTTCATTTGTGACACTTCTTAAAATCAAATTAACTACAGATAAAAGAGCTACTTGTAATTCAGGTGTAATTATATCCTTTCCTATAATTTGTTGTGCCATAACTCCTACTAACATAATTGCGTTAACGTAAATAGTTTTGCTCAAATACCATTTTTTGTTAACTGCCACCTCTACTGTTTTTATTTCTGACATTTTATACTCCTCCTTTTTTTATTCTACCTCTCTTACTTTATAAATATAGTCACTAAGATCACATTATTAACTTATTCCAAGTTCTATTTCCAACTATTCCATCACTATCTAAACCATTCCTATTTTGATAGATAATTACTGAATTTTTAGTATCTTCTCCGAATATACCATCCACAGCTACGCCCAATTTACCTTGCAAATATCTTACTACAATCCCATTCGAACCTACTTTAAGAAGCGGCTTTTCCAATACAGAATTTATTGCATTTATGGTATCTACCCCAGCAATTCCATCTACGGAAAGTCCCAATTTCCATTGACAAACATTTATAGCAAATATGCTGTTATCACCTAAAATTCCATCTACTTTTAACTTTAAACCATTTTTACCTTCAAATCCTAACATATTTAATTTTTTTTGTAATGAAAGTAAATTTGTATCTATCATTGTAGGTGTTGTTGTTGCAACACTATTATTACCACCAACAATTTTTCCATTTTCATCAAATACTTTATAACCAGGTAATCCACTAACAAGATTAAGTGCATTTTGCAATTTAGAATAAGCCCCTTTTTGAGTTTTAACACCCTCCCATGATATTCGAACTCTATATATGTGTTCTAAAACCGTAGGTTTTGGAAGTACATTATTAGAATTCGTTATCATAGGTTGATTAAGAGTTAAACCTAAATACGAAAATATTCCCTTGACAATTGAGATTGCTATTTTTTCTTGAAAAGCATATTGTAATAACGCATTTTCTTCTACAGCATTAGAAATAAATGCAGTTTCAACTAAAATAGCTGGCATATTAGTCAACCTCAAAACTCCGAAATTCGCAGTCTTAGTCCCACGATTTGTTAATAAAGTAGATTTAACCAATTCTTCTTGTACAAATTTAGATAATTTTGCGCCATTAGAACTTGTAGGATAAGAAAATGTCTCCACTCCGTTAGCACCTGTATTTACAGCAGAATTGCAATGGATAGATATAAATGTATCACATTTGTTGTTATTTGCTATTGTTGCTCTCTGCGATAAATTTAAATATTTAT
>JANZQE010000047.1:0-4531 GCA_038040705.1 Clostridium sp.
TAGTTTTTCTAAAAATCAACAATGTTTTAGTTGAACATATAAAATTCAGGCATGTAAAAGACTTGATTGAGAGCAATACGCAGGGAAGGCTGACTCAATTAAAAGAAAAAATTAATAATGTTTGTTTGGAAAATGAAGTTAAAGAATATAATGGTATAAGGTGGATTGGACAACCAACTTATGCTATTCAAACCACTTCACAAGAATCTTTTTTAGAGTGGGAAACAAACTTAAGTGAGGCTTTAAAGAATACTAATGCATCTTTACTTTGTATATATGATACCTATGATTATATGAATAAAGGTGAATTTATAAATGAAACAGTAATAAAGCAATCTTTAACTACTCATTCTTACATTTTAAATAACAAGTTTTAGAAATAATATGCTGATAAAAACTATGCTAAATAACTTAATTAGCATAGTTTTTTCTATGCCCTGGTCTTACAGCATGCTCATATTTTGTAGCTGGTGACGTAAATATGAACAATTTACAAAATAGTAACATGCATATATATGGTAGCAATTAGTATAAAATGGTATAATTACAATAAATGTTATATAATAATGAAAATAAATTTTAGGTGGTATAAATGAATTATATAGGTAAAAGAATTATGATTATAGGGTCACCAGGGAGTGGGAAGAGTACATTTTCAAGAAAACTATCACAGATAACAGCTCGTCCACTTATTCATCTTGATAAAGAATTTTGGAATAATGGATGGGTTGAAACACCAAGGAAGGAATGGATAAAAAAACAAAGGGGTTTAATATTAGGTGATGAATGGATAATAGACGGTAATTATGGTGGGACTATGGGCATTCGTCTTGAAAAGGCTGATACAATAATATGTTTTAATTTAAGTAAAACGGTGTGTTTAATGAGTTACTTTAAACGAGTTATAACAAATATAAATAAAATAAGACCCGATATGCAAGAGGGTTGCCCCGAGAAGTTTGATTTTGAGTTTATGAAATATATTTGGAACTTTAAAGGGACATCAAGCCAAAAGAACATTGATATAATTGAAAAAAGTAAGGATAAACAAATAATAGTATTTAACCATAGAAGAGAAGCAAAAAAGTATATTATAGAAATTTCTAATTTAAAAAAATAGCCGAGAGTTAATGTAAAAAGGGGGGTTAAGAATTATGAAAATAGAATTAAGAAATAAACTACTAATCTTAATTGCAATTTTAGTATTTTCTATTTCCGCTACTGCTTGCTCTAAATCTAAAAATGAGGTAACCCCACTATTAAATGATATTAATTCGATTGGAATTTACCACGAAGGTGCGAAAGAAATTCTCTATACAAAAGATAAGGATTCCGAACAAATTAAGGAATTTATGGCTGCTTATAATGAAGCGAAACCTGGTGATAACAGTTTAGGTACAACTCATAATAGTGAAGTTATAATTAATTATGCTAACGGTGAAAAAGTGTCTGTCTTAGGTGGGTCACAAGGGTTTCAAACTGTTCTACAGGGTGATAAACAGTTTAATATTGAAGGCGATAAGTTATGGGATTATTTCAAGCAGTTAAATATAAAATTTAGCAAATAAAAATGCCACCCACGTGCCAAATGGTATGTTTAGCCAGGAAAATTTAATCGGAGAACGATTAAAGAATCCTGGCTTTTCGTTTACAATTTCACTGATAGAGAATATAAAGTTTTGCGTTCTGATGTTGAAAAATGGTATGACACGGAATTATCAGGATTGTTAAGCAGTAAAGAATGGAAAAGTAAAGTGCAAGATAAGCTAGAAAGTATTGAATATGTTAATAATTGTGCAAGTGCAGTACTTAAAAACATATAATGCTTTTAGCTTGTTATTAAAATAAATAAGTATATTTCTTATTTGACTTTTAGGTTGAAGTTTAAGGCTTTCGATAAGGCGTCTACATCACCATTAAATGGGAAACAAGATAGTTTATCCACGGTTTCAAAAATCATGAAAAATGGAGGGTCATTTTTAGGTATAATTATATAAACATCTTCTACAATTGTGTTTAACCATTTACAATTTGCCTTAACAGTAGGCTCAAGAGGAACTTTAATTGCATATCCATCAGCAGTAACGGGATTATTTTTACCATAGATACCGTCTATATTTTTTATTAAGCTGACAACCATATTTTGAAGCTCTGTATTAACCTGGACTACTTTTACGACCTTGTTTTGCCTAGGGTCGAAAATTTCGGCATAATTGAATTCTTCAGCACGAGCTACTGTTGAAGATATGAGTATAATAAGTAAGAGAACTACTAAAGATATTTTTTTAGTCACATTAATCACCTCTTAATTAATATGCCACTGTTTAATGGTGGATATTCGGAAAAAAAGATGTAATAAAGTCTATGTTTAACAGAATAAGGGAATTAATAAATAGCAAGTTTTGCATTAATATATAACAAAATACAATTAATTATTTGCGCATTATACATATTATGCTAAAGTATTAACATAATCATTCGAAGTATTACAGTGTGAATCAAATTTTAATTTAAATTATAAAATCAGGGGGGAATTATGAAAAGTATAAAAGCAAAACTAGTTGTATTTTTAGGGTTACTGATAGGGGTTATATGTATAGGTCTTGGGACAACTTCTTTCGTAAATTCATCAAAGGCATTAACTTCAAATTTAAGTAAGACACTACCTAAAATTGCAGAACAATCTGCCAGTAATATTCAAGGAAGAATTGAAGGTCAGTTGAGTTCACTCGAGGTTGTGGTAACAAATCATGAAATAAAGGATCTCAAAAATCCATGGGAAAATAAAAAGGCGATTCTCTTAGAAGAAGTTAAAAGAAATGGAAATTTAAAGATGGGTATTGCAGATATAAATGGTGATGTAAAATACACAGATGGAAAAAGTGCTAATATTAAGGAAAGACCATATTTTAAAACAGCATTGTCTGGAAAGAATGACATATCAGATCCACTAATAAGTAAAGTGGATGGAGCCATGGTAATAGTGTATGCAGTACCAATAAAAAACAATAATGAAATTGTTGGAGTATTAGTTTCAACAAGAGATGGTAATAGATTAAGTGAATTAACCAATCAAGTTGAATTCGGACAAACGGGAAATGCATTTATGATAAATAAGGATGGGGTAACCATAGCTCATAGCAACAAAGATTTAGTAGTAAAAATGTATAATGCTATTGAAGAGGCAAAACAGGATGAGAAGTTGCAGGCATTATCAAATATTGAAATTAAGATGGCCAAAGGAGAGACAGGCATAGATCAGTATGAATTTGATGGAATAGAAAAATTTGTAGGATTTGCACCGGTTAAAGGAACTGATTGGTCACTTGCGGTTGTAATATCAACCACAGAGGTATTATCAGAACTTGACAGTCTAAAAATTTCTGTTCTGGTATCATCCATATTATTTTTATTAATAGGATTTGCAATTGTTTATATAATTTCTAACAGTATATCAAGAGGAATAAAATCAACTTCGAAACACTTGGATTTATTAGCAAAGGGTGATTTAAGTGAAGAGGTCTCTAATAAATATATGAAATCAAAGGATGAAGTTGGAGTAATGACCACTTCAATGAAATTAATGCAAGATACGCTAAGAAACATGATTTTTAAAATAAAAGAGAATTCAGGAAGTATTAACATGCAATCAGAGAATCTATCCTCAGTTGCAGAAGAGATATCTAGTGCATCGCTTAATGTTGCTGAGGCAATAAATCAAGTTGCGCAGGGGACGGGTTCGCAGTCCGAGGATTTGATAAACGTGACAGAAATTCTTGATAGATTTAGTAATAAGTTATCTGGAATGGTTAGTGAGATACAAGTTGTAGATTCAAATTCCAGAGAAATTAGTTCGATGGCAAGCGAGAGTAGTAGTGATATGAATAAATTAAATCAGTCTGTAACAAAAGTTAGTGATTCGTTCAAGTCATTTAACGGAAAAATTGTTGGTCTTGGAGAAGATATAAATAAAATAAATGAAATTACTAATATAATTAATAGCATTGCGGGACAAACAAATCTATTAGCACTGAATGCTGCAATAGAAGCAGCAAGAGCCGGGGAAGCGGGAAAGGGATTTTCTGTGGTAGCAGATGAAATAAGAAAACTGGCTGAACAATCAAAGCTATCTTCTGGAAGTATCACTGAATTAATTAACGAGATATCTAAAAATACGGATGTTATAGTTCAGGATTCTGTTGAAATGGATAATGAACTTATAAACCAGGTCAGTATTATAAATAGTTCAATAACATCTTTTACAAAAATAATAGAATCAGTTAATGAAGTAATTCCAAAAATAGAAACTGTTAAAAATTCTGCTGAAGATATAGATAAAGATAAGAATGCCATTATGGCTAGAGTAGATGGGGTATCCTCCGTTGCACTTGAAGTTTCAGCATCATCAGAGGAAATAGCAGCATCATCAGAAGAAATGAATGCTTCCACAGAAGAAGTAGTAGCGGCAGCCCAAGTACTTAGCACTATGACCAGTGAAATGCTTGAGCAAGTAGACAAGTTTAAAATATAA
>JANZQE010000048.1:0-3045 GCA_038040705.1 Clostridium sp.
ATACATATGTAAATGGCTTTGGAGCAGAATCATCTAAGAAAAGAGCAGCAACGCAATTTTTAGAAGCTTCTGGTTTAGATATGGAAGAATTAAAAATAAGAGCACTTATTAAGGATGCCCTTTATTATAGATTTATTACAACAAAAGCAGGTGGATGGATTGAACCAATTGACAGTGGTGTTAAATTTGGTAAAAGCCCTTCAGAATGTTTAGAGTTTTTAAAAAATCCTGAGAATGAAGAATCTTTAATGGCACTTTTAGAAAAAGTAGAACCATATTGGAATTCATAAAACTGTAAACAATGAATAATGACACTCTCTTACTTAAATTAAAACAAAGGCTCAATAAACTTGATAGTCAGGATTATGATAATATAGAATGTTGGCAATTTGTAGAGGCTTTTAACAAAGTTCAACTAGAGTGGTGCAGAAGAAATTTACATGGAGGAAATATGTATAAAGAAGGAGATGAGTTATCTAAAAAAAGAATAGATGATTTACAACCTTTATTAATAGAATTGTCTTTAACCGGAACTATTACAGATACATATTTAGAATATAAAAGAATTGGTACTGATGCTACTTCAGAATGCTGTACAGATCCTAGATCTATGACAGTATATTTATCTGAAGTAGCAAATGTTCCTTTATTATTAAGGGATCCTTTAAAAAACCCTGATTTTGATTGGGGAGAGACTTTTTGTACTATGCAAAATAATACTATAAGGATTTATAAAAATACAAATTTTAATATTGTAAATCCAATTTTAACTTACTATAGAAAACCGGTATATGTTGAAGTATTGGGATGTACAGATCCATATACAGGAGTAATAAGTACAGTAAATATTGAATGTGAATTTAAAGATGATGTAGCAGAACTTATGTTAGATGATACAGCATCGTTGATTGCAGGAGATATAGAAAACATATATCAACAACAAAGAGGTCAAGCTGCTGCTGAACGTAATAACTAATTACTATGGAATATAGATCATTGAAAAAAGATAGTGATAAAAAACCTAAAGGAATTGGAAGACCAAGCAGTTCTCTTCATGATCAGACCGCTGCATTGGTAGTTGAATTAATGAATGCTGCCACTAGTTTTCATAAACTTCATTTATCTGTAACAGGAGATGGCTCATATGCTCAGCATAAAGCTTTAAATGAAATTTATGATGCTTTACCTGAATTAGCAGATACAATTGCTGAGGGTATGCAAGGTGTTTGTGAAGTAATATTAGACTATCCTGATAAAGCACCTGTAAGTTTAAGTGGTGTAGAAGGTGCAGTACAATATCTCAGAAATTTAACAGAAGAAGTAAATCAATTACAAGAAGTTATGCCTTATTCAGAAATAGTAAATAATCTTGATTTAGTAAAAGATGCTGTTAATACAGCTAAATACAAATTAATATTCTTATCATAATTTGATTAAGTAATAATAATTGCTTATATTATTAATGTACAACGTAGTACAAATATATATATCTAATTAAAAATTAAAAATTATGGCTTATTTTAACAATGCGTTTAACAAAACGTTTATTGCAGATAGCACGTTATTGACGGCTAATACTGCAACAAGTGCTCTGACCGCAGGGCAACTAGCTCTAGTAGCTGGTGGTGACTGGGAATCAGTTGCACTACCCGGTGGAGCTGGTATTCCTGTCTTTGCAAAAGGAGAGCTTGCATATGTAGTGCAAGGATCATTTTACACTAAAGATTCTATTGGAAACAATCCAGGACATGGAGGTTACAAAGAATCAGTAAAATCTAAGGGTATTAACCCAAGATACATTTCTAGATTGTGGGAAACAAACTGTATTACAGCTACTCAAGCAACTGCTTCTTTAGCTTTGGGTGCTACATGTACTCCATGTGGAACTACACAATTTATGAGAATGGATATTAAAGGTTCTCCAGCATTACGTTTTTTAAATCACAATGCTTATGCAATTGGTGATTCTGCAAATCTTTGCTGTATTGATGGACAAGAATATTTAGATCCTGCATTAGTGTTAGCTACAGAAGCTGCACAGGTAGTTGGAAACATGCTACCAAAAGGTAATGTTGGATATGAAGCTGGTAATCCGTTAATCACTCCTTTTACAAAGGAAGCTGATTTAGATGGTGTTTTAACTGCTACTTTAGCTGGTGGAACAGGTTATGCTGTTGTTGACGGAGTTGTTACTACAGCTGTTGATTCATTAGGATCTGCAATTACTGCTGCAAACCGTCCAGGATATGTTCCTGCTAAAATTAACATTTTAACTATTGCAGCTGGTGTAATTGCTACTTATAGTTTTGCTTCACAAGGAGCAGCTTATAAAGTTGGTGATGTAATTACTGTTACTGGTGGAAATGCTGATGCAACTTTAACTGTTCTTACTTTAAGTGCTGGTGGTGTTGTTGTAAATGTAACTGATGCTGCTGGACAAGTAGTTTCAACTATTTATACAATTGCTCAAGCACAAGGTCTAGCTGCTGCAGGAACCAACTATGTTCCTTCAACAACTCCTAATGCTGCCGCTGCTACTGTGGATGCAGTTGTTCATTTTGTAGGAGCTTATATTGATACTCAATTTGGAGATTGTTCTTTTGATACAAGAGATCATTATAACAAGGAGCCTATTGAAATCATTGCAAGTATACTAGATGAAACTGGTGATCCATGTAATGATTGTGGTACTGCTGCAAGAACTGCTGGTCAAATGGAACAAACTCAAGGTGAGCAAGTAATTAGAGAATTAATTTTATCTGAAAGATACCGTCAATCTCCTTATAACCAAGGAAACAAAGACAGTGCTAGAATAAGAGAAATTGAAATGTCTGATGAGCTTCTTGCTGCTGTAGATAGAACTGAAACTTATAGAGCATATTATATTCAACACACTGTGCCAAGATTTAACAATCCAACTGGTGTATTTGATAATGATCAATATGTATATAAAATATATGTAAAATGTTCAGATACTGTTGCACAAGGTCAATTAGATGATCTAATGGATGGTTTAGCTACATGGGCTAGTGATAATGGTAATAA
>JANZQE010000049.1:0-3108 GCA_038040705.1 Clostridium sp.
CTTTCAAATGCAGTTAAATTTACTCCCAGTGGAGGAAGAATTAGTACTACTTTAGACGAAATGGATGAAAAAGTGATACTAACAATAGAGGATACTGGAATTGGAATTAAAGAGGAGGATATACCCTATATATTCGAAAGGCTGTACAGGGGGGATAGAAGTAGACATGAAATGGAGGGTTCAGGAATAGGGCTCACCATTGTACGGAATATATTAAACCTACATAAGGCCAGTATAGAAGTGAAAAGTAAAGAGGGAAAGGGCAGCAGGGTTGATGTGTGGTTTAGTAGAAGACAGTGATAGACGGGTAATAAGAGGGGACGGTTAACAACTGTTTTGCCTTTAGTGAATATTAGATTTTAACTAGAGGGTATCCCTTTCATTGTTTAGTTCATGTATCCATAACTTATTTTAAATGTTTGTAGGAATTAAACGGACAAGCCACTTTAATTATATAGAGGCTTGTCCTATATTATGAAATAAAAAACAAACAAGTGATAATTGCAGAAATTTTACTTGTAGAAATTCTAAATTATAATAATAACTTTATGCGTAGTATTCAATAAACTCACCAATAATATTTTCGTATTTCTTTTCTGATAAAATCAGTTCTATACCAATGGTGCATAGTTTTGAAGTTCTGGCCTGTGTTATGTTTCCAAGGATATTACAGATATCGCTGGATTTAAAATTGCAGAAGCTCCTCATTAGAACAACAGTTAGCGCTCTTGCTTTTACAAGTTTTCTATTGTGTTTCATATGCAGAAGAATCTTTGATATACCCATCTTTGTGGCTATAAATTCTATTATATTGTCACTATTAAAATTCCGTAAAAGTATTTTCCTTTCACTTTTATATTCAGTTGTTTCATCTTCGAATTCAATTTCTTCTTTCCATTTTTCATCGGTGCATCCTAAAATACGATTACAGTAATTTTCTCTTGCTTTCTTAAGATTATCACCAAAAAAGTCCATAACAAAGTCATAATCAACGATGCTGAAAGCATCTCGCTTTTTCCCAATATATATTCCTAAGCTAGAAAAAGCATATTCTTCAGGACAATCCTTAAATTCACCAATATCGGTAGGATTATTATGTATATATAATGATACAGCCTTAAGATACTTATCATTATCAACTATCTTACTCTTAAATCTATCTTTAAAAAGAGGTCCATGTCTTTTATGTTTCTTATTAAAGTACATAGCATAAGAAAAATTTATTCCATGCATGACTTTTGATATATCTGCACCATTTGCATCAATTAATAGATGTGCATGGTTATCCATAAGGCAGTACCCGTAAATTTTAACATTATATAGAGTTTTATATTTCTTTATAAGGGATAAATACTTATTTTTATCCTCGCAATCTTTGAATAAATCTACCTCGGTTATACTTTTGCACATAATATGAAATATAGCGTCGCCAGCTTTTAATCTTGCTTTTCTTGCCATCAATTATTACCTCTCTTCATTAGTTTTATTTAAATTCTTGCCTAAGATTTGATACGATATTCATTTTTTCAGTCAATAGTTTAGTTAGTTATATTACTTGTTAACCGTCCCCAGCTTGCCAGCTTGTGGCCCAGCTTGACCCAACTTGACCCAGATTGGTACCCAGCTTGACCAGCTTTGTCCCCAACTCGCCAAAACTATTTTGCTATAAATAAAAAAAATACATTATTTTAAGGAAATGTAAGGTATAATGTAAATATAAGAATAAATTCAGAAATTGTAATTAAAGCACAATAAAAAAAATAGAATATCAGTATTAGTAATAAAATTTTAAGGAGAGCGATTTAGATGATGGAAGATAAAGATGTAGTACTCTTGCTAGCAGTGGTAATGATTTTCTTTGCGACACTTTTTATAAGTAAACAGCAGGCAGTTGCCAGCGAAAGTGTTCCTACAATTTCTGCATCTGTTAATATTGAGGCAACATCTCAAATCGTAGATGAGGCAGCAGCTAAAGCTAAGGCTGAAGCTGAGGCAGAAGTTGAACATCAGAGGTTATTATTAGTAGCAAAGCAAATTAAGATAGATGAGGATTTGAAAAAGCAACAACAACTAGCTGAATTAGAAAAAGAAATTAAAACATTCGTAGGTGATGATATAGATAATTTTGGGATGGTTTACTACGATATAAACTCTGAAAGATCCATCGAAATAAACGTGGACAACCAGTTTCTAGCGGCTAGTACGGTAAAAGTACCTATAAATATGCTACTTTATGATATGATTCAGGACAAAACAATTGATATAAATGAAGAATTAAAATATAGAAAAGCAGATTTTGAAGGTGGTGCAGGAATACTTCAAGGAACGGATTTAAGTAAACCTATTGCCATAACAAAACTAAGTGACTATTCAATAAGGTATTCGGATAATATAGCCATAAATATGCTTTTAAGAAAAGTAGGAAATAAAAATAGATATGCATATATTGAAAAAGTTACAGAACATCCTTTAGTTCTTAAGGGAAATTACACAACACCAATGGACTCATTTAAAATATTAGAAAGATTATATTTAAATCCAGACAAGAATGAATACTACAGTGGTCTCATTGAGAATATGAAAAAAACAGAGTACCACGATAGAATAGATAAGTATATTCCAAATGAAATTGTAGCTCATAAAATCGGTAACTATGCTGAATATGTAAACGATATGGCCATTGTATATGTTGAAGATCCTTATATTCTTACGGTTTTTACAAAAAACATGCCAGAGGCAGCAGAAAATATTGCACAAGTATCTAAAATGATATATGAGGTCCAGAAGTAATAGCAAAGTTTCCTTAAAAAAATAATAATGAATTACATAAATGCTTAAGTATAGATATATACTTAGGCATTTTTTAGTTTTAAGTAGCGATTTCAGCATCAACCTCATAATATAAAGCAAAGGCGCATTAAAAGAAATAACAAGAAATTAAAAAAGTCTATTTTGACTTGTTATTTACAATAATGGGCCTAAGGTCTTATAAGGGATGGTGAAAAATGGAGAATTTATCATTAAAACTAACAGAAATTGCACTAGGGAAAAAAGTTCGAGTGGTAGAACTTCTTTCAAAAGGATTATCAAGACAGCGAATGCTGGATT
>JANZQE010000050.1:0-3385 GCA_038040705.1 Clostridium sp.
GGGTAAAGTTGGAGACAGTGGAATGGTTATAGCTGTTATTATAGGTGGTATAGTTTGCGTGGCTATCGCTGTTGCTGGTGGTACTGCACAAAGTTTAAAAACAACTTATGTTATTGGTGGTACACCTAAAAACGTACAAATTGGTATGTATTTAGGGATAGTTGCAGCGGCAGCAGTGGTTGGGGCAGTAGTACTAATGCTTGATAACACATACGGTATAGGTAGTAAAGAAGTTGCTGCACCTCAAGCAACATTAATGTCGATGGTTATAAAAGGAGTACTTACTGGCGATCTTCCATGGGCTCTTGTATATGTTGGAATTGCTATTGCAGTATTTTGTGAACTTGCGGGACTTCCAATATTACCAGTTGCACTCGGACTATATTTACCAATACATTTAAGTGCAGCTATTCTAGCTGGCGGTATTATTAGGTTAGCAATTGAAAAGAGGTTTAAGAAAGATGAGAAGCGACAAAAGACCCAAGTGGAAAAAGGTATACTGCTATCATCAGGCTTGGTTGCAGGAGATGCACTAATGGGTATAGTTGTTGCAGGAGTTGCAACGATAGGCCTTGACATAGGATTTGGAGCTAAACTATTAAAAGGGTTAGCCTCAAGTAGTGAATTCTCTGTAATAATGTTCTTTGCATTAGGATTATGGATTTACTTGTTTGCTTCGAAAGCGGACAAAACTGCTGTTTAATAATATATAGTATATATTATCTAAATTAAGACATAATAAAAATAAAATATAAGTTAAGGGCCGTTATGGCTCTTAACTGTTTTGTAGGTGAAAGGTATGTTTAAAAACAAAACCAAAAACAAAGAAAAAGCTCAAGCACAAGAAAATTTTTTGCTTTATAGACCACTAAGAAAAATTGAACATTGGGAAGTAAACGATGAAAAGGTAAAGCTATTTTTTCACCATAATAAGCCTGCAGAAAAATTCATGAGATGGCTTATAAAAAAATCAAATATTAATGATATAGAACTTGACGCCCGTGGTTCTACGGTATGGCAACTTTGTGATAGTACTAAAACTGTTTATGATATAGTTTTACTTATGATGGAAAAATTCAATGAAACTGAACAGAATTCTACTGAGCGACTGATTATGTTTTTAAGATATTTATCTAGAAAAGGTTGGATTACTTTTGAAAATAAAATGATATGAGAATATATGTTATAATAGAACTAACATAAATAGGGTGAGTTAGTCTACTCTAAAGTAGATTAATGAGGGGAGAATGGATATGGAATTAAATAAATTAATTGATGCTATGAAAGTGGACATTATTAAGTCTACCCAAGAAATAATTAAAATTAAGAGTGTAGAGAGTGAACCAAAACCTGGAATGCCTTTTGGCGAAGGTGTAGCGAAATCACTAGAATGTGCTTTAAACACTGCAAAGAATTTAGGATTTCATACGGTTAACTTAGATGGCTATGTTGGATATGCAGAGTATGGACAAGGAGACGACTATGTTGTAGCATTAGGGCATTTAGACGTTGTTCCTGAAGGGGATGGATGGATTTACCCACCGTACGCTGCAGAAATCCATGATGGCAAAATGTATGGTCGTGGAACTACAGATGATAAAGGGCCAATAATGGCAACACTTTATGGCCTAAAAGCAGTCAAAGATGCTAAACTTCCTATATCTAAAAGAATTAGAGTTTTATTTGGAACTAACGAAGAAACAGGAAGCAAGGAACTTGAATATTATTTAGAAAGAGAAAAAGCACCAGTCGCTGGGTTTACACCAGATGCAGATTATCCAATAATTAATGGAGAAAAAGGTATAACTATTTTTAATATAGTAAAAGATTTTAATAGTTTGAACAAAAGTGAAAACTATATAAAATATATTAAGGGTGGCACAGTAGCTAACATAGTACCTGAATATTGTGAAGCTGGAATTGTAACGAAGGATGCACAAAATATTATTAAAGCATTAGAATCTTTTGAAAAAGTTGCGGATTATAAGCTCACGTCTGAGGTTAAAGAAGATATGGTAATAATTAAATCAGAGGGTGAAGCAGCTCACGGAA
The DNA here is from genome assembly GCA_038040705.1 of Clostridium sp. Lineage (GTDB taxonomy): Bacteria > Bacillota > Clostridia > Clostridiales > Clostridiaceae > Clostridium_AD. The sequence goes on from JANZQE010000050.1 coordinate 2,053, forward strand.
GCTTACCAGAGCTTGGAAGCAACGCTATAATGCAACTATTTGCTTTCCTTGGAACAGTAGATCTTGGATCAAATGATGTATCAGCATATATAGAATTTTTAAATAAAAACATAGGTATGGATATTCATGGTGAGTCTTTTGGCGTCTGTCTTGAAGATGATGATTCGGGAAAATTATCCTTTAATGTTGGAGTTATAAATATGGATGAAAAATCCGCTACCATGACTTTGAATTTAAGGTATCCTGTAACAAATAAGTTAGAAGATATGATGAATCCATTTAATAATAGAATAGAAGGGACCGGAATAAAAGTAGAAAAGTTTGAACATCAAGAGCCGTTATTCTTTTCACCAGATAGTCCAATAATTAAGTCACTTCAAAAAGTTTACACGGAGCAAACTGGAGAAGAAGCTAAATTAATATCTATAGGTGGAGGCACTTATGCTAAAGAAATGCCTAATACCGTAGCTTTTGGACCGATGTTTCCAGGAGAACCAGATACTATTCATAAAAGAAATGAATATATCACAATAGATAATCTAATTAAAAATGCTAAAATATATGCTCATGCATTGTATGAACTAGCAAAATAGAAAAATCAATAAATTTAGACCTATATCTTCTCATGAGATATAGGTCTAAATTTTTAAAAATAATTAGTCATGAATTTATAAAAAGCCATATCATTAACGTGAATATAGAGGTATAATCAAGTATTGAACTATAAAATATCAATAATTTATGAAAAGGCTAAATTCTATTGGAAATACAAAATTTTTAGTGAGGTATAATTGTGAAGATAAAAGATATTAAAATGGGTAAAATAAGCACTCCGCTGTCAAGACCACACATAATAGGAAAAAAAGTACTTAACTTTTCTGATGAAATAGTTATAAAAGTAACTACAGATACGGGTGAAATAGGCTATGGTAGTGCTACACCAACACCTTTAATTACTGGTGAAACTGAGAGCTCAATTACAGGAGCAATAAATTATATTAAACACGATATTTTAGGTTTAGATATTGATAATCTAGAAGAAATTATGAAGGTAATTCATAATTCTATATATGCAAATAATAGTGCTAAGGCTGCCATTGATATGGCTATATATGATTTGCTTTGCAAAAAGTATGGAATTCCACTATATAAATTTTTAGGCGGATATAAAACTACATTAACAACAGATATCACAATAGCAAATGGTACAGTGGAACAAATGGTAAGTAAATCATTAGAAGCTATAATGGATAATTATACTTATTTAAAGGTTAAAGTTGGAAATAATATAGACCTAGATATAGAGAGAGTTAAAGCAGTAAGAAAAGCAGTG
>JANZQE010000051.1:0-2502 GCA_038040705.1 Clostridium sp.
AAAGCTGTAGTTCCAAAGACATTGTTACGTTTTGAATCATTAATACATGCAAATAGTTGAGCAAATCCGCCTAAAAATATAGCCCATGGAAGTATAAATGATACACCTTCTGTAATCCCAAGTTTCTGTGATGATGCTACAAGTGTTACCATTGCTAGTCAAAATAATCCTAAAGCTGAGGGATCTGCATTTATTATCTTTACATTTTGTGATTCGTTTATATTCATAAATAGCCTCCTTGTTATTATCCTAAAGATATTAATTCCTATAAAAAAGTAACAGAAAAACGTCGGATTGTCAATTGTTTTGTAGAAATTTGTGTTGTATATTTAATTTCTAGATAAATAATTCGTTAATTTCGTTTAGGCTCATCTGCGAGAGGAATAGTTCTGCTCCTGTTTCATCATTAATTACACTATCAATAATTGCTTTTTTCTTTTGTTGCAACTTAAATATTTTTTCTTCTATGGTTCCCCTCGCTATTAATTTTATCACCTCTACAGTTTTCTTTTGGCCAATTCTATGAGCTCTATCTGTGGCTTGAGCTTCTACGGCAGGATTCCACCAAGGGTCAAAATGTATAACCATATCTGCTCCTGTAAGATTTATACCCATACCTCCTGCTTTTAGAGAAATTAAGAATACTTGTGTATCTCCTGAGTTAAAGGTTTTAACCATTTCAACTCTTTTTTCTGACTTAGTGGATCCATCCAGATACATATACTTTATTGCTTTACCATCTAATCTCTTAGATATATTTTTTAACACTGTGGTAAACTGAGAAAATATTAATATTCTATGACCTTCTTCTAAACTATTCTCTAGAATTTCATCTAGTGCCTCTAGTTTTCCGCTACCACCATTGTAATTATCTATGAATGTAGAAGGGTCGCAACATATCTGTCTTAATCTTGTTAAGATTGACAATACTTTAAACTTGCTTTTATTAAACCCTTTAGCCCTAATATTTTCATCTAGTTCTTCTTTAGCCTCCTGTAAGTACGCTAAATATACCTTCTTTTGTCCCTCTGTCATTTCTACTGAAATCCTATGTTCGATTTTAGAAGGCAATTCTTTAGCAACCTCTAATTTAGTCCTTCTAAGTATGAATGGTTTTACATGATTATTTAGTTCTTGAAGTGCCTCACGGCTTCCATCTTTCACAATTGGGACTTCATATTTCTTTGTAAAAACACTGTGATTTAAAAGATATCCTGGCATTATAAAATCAAAAATAGACCAAAGCTCTGTAAGAGAATTTTCAATAGGGGTACCCGTAAGTGCGAATTTCCCTAAAGCTTTTATACATTTCACTGAACGTGCATTTAATGAATTAAAATTCTTTATTTGCTGCGCCTCATCTAGAAAACAATACCTAAATGTCACCTTTTCGTAGCTTTCAAGATCTCGCCTAATAAGTGCATAGGATGTAATAACTACATCAGCATCCTGAATATTTTGCTTTTGCTCTTCTCTTTGAATTTTATTTCCAGAAACTACTATGGAATTAAGCGATGGTGCAAATTTCTCTAGTTCATCCTTCCAATTGTATACGAGTGACGTCGGACATATCACTAAAGATGGTTGCTTATTATCACTTTGTTCCACTTCTGACTGAATGAATGCTATAGCTTGAAGTGTTTTACCTAAACCCATTTCATCTGCTAATATCCCCCCAAATCCACAACTGGCAAGAGTTTTTAACCACTTAAAGCCTGTTTTTTGATAGGGTCTCATTACACTATCTAGGCTTTCTGGCACTTGGGCTTTAAATTCCTTATTATCCCTAACATTACTTACGAGTTGTGTGAATTTTTTATTCGTTTCCACAAAATCCATTTGTTCTCGTTTCAACTTTTCTTCTATGTATATGGCATTATACTTTGAAAGCAAGATCTTATTTTTCGAAATATCCCTATCCTTTATATTTAAATAATCCATCATTTGAGCAACCTTTAGTATATTATTAGAATCTAGCAATACGAAGCTACCATTTTTAACTCTGTAATATTTTCTTTTTTCTCTTAAAGCTGCGAAAATATTGCTAAGTTCAATATTATCTACGCCCTCAATGCTAAAACTAAATTCTAAAAGATTTTCCTTATTAAGTTTTATATTTGACTTATATGAAGAGTTGCCATGCACCTTGATTTTCTTGAACTCTTCAGAATAATATACCTCGGCTACGCTTCTAAGTTTTTCTAGTCCTGACACCAAAAATTCTAATAGCATTTTTTCATCTGTAATTTCAAACCCCTTATTCGTATTAACAAAACCAAAGCCTTTAAATAAGTTTATAATTTCCAGTTCTTTCTCTATGTCTCTTATAAGTACCCTTCCTTCTTTCGCACCATTTTCTTTATTATTAAAAGGATTTATTTCGGTGTCTCCGTACTTAAAAGTTATGGTTACCTCTACATTCTCATCACTTTTTTCAAAAAAGATAAATGCCTTAAGTTTTTCTATATAAAATTCACTTTCTACGGAGGAATCTATGATAAC
>JANZQE010000052.1:0-8502 GCA_038040705.1 Clostridium sp.
GGACTAGTAGGAAGGGGTAAGAATGGATATTAAAACTTATTTTTCGGAGAAATTATCAGAAATTCTTTTTTTAGAAATAAAAAAGAATAGCAAAATTAATGATTATGTGATTTTGGAGGACATATATTTTCCTGTGCGAACTAATGAAGTAATTCAAAAGGTTAAGCAAAAGGAAGATTTTGATAATATACCAGTTAATTTATTTATTGAAGGAATGTTCTATGTTTTAGGAGCGGATGAACACTTTAGATACAATGACCAGTATAAAGAAATTATAAATACTACTTCAAACTCAATAGGCTTTATCAAGGGTGTTATCTTTAAAGAAATTAAAAATGAAAGTTATGAAGAAGCGTACATTATTTTAAAGGGACTACTAGCTATAGAAAGTAATAAGGATAATTATGATAAAATATTCCTTGTAGTGGATAAATTAAGATCCACTAATATTATGTTCAAGGATGAACAGTTAGGACTTGTAGAAAAGGCTAAAAAAATAGAACAGTATAGTACCCCTTATTTATATGAATCTTTAGTTCATAATGATGAGAGTAAATTTGATTTAGCATTGATAGCTTTAAATAATTATTTTACAAATGGCGGTGAACAATCGACAGAGGTTATGCAACTTAAAAACACTTTGGAAACTATAACAAGTTATGATAGGGCAAAAGAGTTGGTGCATAGTAATCCTACTGATGCACTTCGAATTCTGATTCCACTAATGGACCAATTAGGAGATAAGCCAGACATATATTATCATTGTGCTATAGCTTATAGACACCTTCAAAATTATGAAAAAGCTATATACTATTTAAACGAAGCTGAAGCAATTGATACGGATTTAATTGAAGTAGTAAATGAATTTGGTATTAACTACGCCCTTCTTGAAAACTACGAGATGGCTATTAAGTACTTTAGAAAAGCATTCCAGGTTACAAAGTCTATAGAGATATGTACAAATATTGTTATGTGTTACATAAACACTAAAAACTTTGATGATGCAAGGTTGCATTTAGACATAGCTAGAAAAATAGATCCAGAGGATGAAATAGTACTTAAGTTAGAAAATATATTGGCGGAGGGTAAATAATGGAGTTAATGGAGTACTTTAATATTATAAAAAAAAGGATACTGTTGGTGATTCTAATCACAATAGGGGCAACGGTGTTTAGTGGAGTTTTAAGTTATTTTGTCATCACACCTACATATAAAAGTGATATAGCTGTAATTATTGGAAAAATAGAGACAGGTTCTGAGTCTCAGTCAAATTATAATGATGTAATTATGTATCAAAAATTAGTTAAAACTTATAGTGAGTTTGCTAAATCAAGAAGGGTTTCAGAACACGTTATTGAAGCACTTAAGTTAAATATTGAACCGAATGAGCTTCAAAACATGGTATCAGTAGCACCTAAAGGAGATACTGAGTTTTTATCCATAACAGTTCAATCTAAGGATCCCAAAGAAGCTATGGATATAGCTAATCAGTTAGCTAAGTCATTAAAAGTTATAAGTACCGAAGTTAAAAAAGTAGATAATATACAACTCTTAGATGAAGCGATACTACCTACTTCACCAGATAATCCTAATCCTAAATTAAATATGGCAATCGCATTTTTTATTGGCCTCATGATTTCCATGGGTATAGCATTTTTACTAGAATATTTAGATAATACAGTGAAAAGTCAAGAAGAAATAGAAAAATTAACTGGGGTACCGGTTATAGGAATTATTCCGTTAAATTTAGATAAACAATAGGAGGGTGAGAATATGTTAAGAAATTTAGTAACATCAAAAAATCCAAAATCTAGATCCGCAGAAGCTTTTAGGACGCTTAGAACTAATATTCAATTCTCTTCCTTAGACAAAGAGCTTAGATCAATTGTAGTTACTTCATCGGGTCCTGGTGAAGGTAAATCTACTGTTATGGCAAACTTAGCTTTAACTATGGCTGAAAGCGGCAAAAAAGTTATTCTTATAGATTGTGATTTAAGAAAACCTTCAATACATAAGAAAATAGGTATTACGAATTCTACAGGACTTACCAATATATTAGTTCAAGATGTAAAAAAACAAGAATGTATATTTAAGACAACAATAGATAACCTTTATATATTAACAAGTGGCCCTATACCGCCTAATCCAGCAGAGCTACTAGGAACTAAAAAAATGAAAGATTTTATTGAAGAACTAAAAAGTGAATTTGATTTAGTTTTAATTGACGCACCCCCAGTTCTTGCAGTGACGGATGCACAAATTTTATCAACAATAGCGGATGGTGTAATTTTTGTTGCTTCATACGGTGAAGCCCAGAAAAATGCAGTGGTAGATGCAAAACTAGCCATTGATAAAGTTGGCGGAAAGGTACTCGGAATTGTATTTAACAAGGTTCCTGAAGCCGCAAGCGGTTATTATGCTAAATATTATAAGGGCTATTACGGAAATGAAAAATAAAAATTTAGAAGGTGTAAGTTTATGATAGATTTTCACAGTCATATAATTAATGGTATTGATGATGGCGCAAAAACCTTGGACATGTCCCTTCAGATGTTAAGAAATGCAGAGAATGAAGGGGTAGAATATATTTGTGCTACTCCTCATTTTATAACTGAGGAATTTGAAATTAGTAGTGAAAAATATACTGAAAAACTAGATGAGTTAGTTTTAGCATCAAGAGAAGAAAATTTTAGTATAAAAATTTTATCTGGCCTAGAAATTTATATGCACCCTAGTTTACCAAAACTCTATAAAGAAAAAAAAATTTGGGGAATTAATGGGACAGAGTATATAATAGTTGAACTTCCTATGGGTCAATTTCCTATGTATACAGAAGATATATTCTATGAATTGATGCTACTTGGAGCTAAACCAATTTTAGCTCATCCAGAAAGAAATTACAAAATCATGAATAATCATGATTTGATTATAAACTTGATAAAACAAGGAGTACTCATGCAAACAAATGTTGGAAGCTTGCTTGGTGATTATGGCAAAGATGTAAAAAAAACTGCGCAAGAATTTGTAAAAGGGAATATGATACATGTTTTGGGTAGCGATGGACATAATATTACGAGTAGAAAGACTAGACTTAAAGAAGGTTATGAACTATTAAAGAAAAGTAATGAAGAACTTTACCACTGGATTTTACAAAATGAAACTAATATTATTAATAATGTTACTATGATGGATTTTTTAGAATTGAACCTTAAAAAAAGTAAAGGGAAATTTTCGTTTTTCAATATTTTCAAATAAGATTATATAATAATTCTATTCTATAATTATACTATTTGAGGGGAGAATAACTATGAGAGTAAAAAAAGCTATAATACCAGCAGCAGGGCTTGGTACAAGATTTTTACCAGCTACAAAGTCTCAACCTAAAGAGATGTTACCAATTGTTGATAAACCAACAATACAATATATCATAGAGGAGGCAGTTGCTTCTGGAATTGAGGAAATATTAATAATTACAGGAAGAAATAAAAGAGCAATTGAAGACCATTTTGATAAGTCTATTGAACTTGAATTACAATTAGAACAGAATGGTAAGGACGAAGTTTTAAAAATGGTTAGAGATATATCTAATATGGTAAATATTTATTACATAAGGCAGAAGGAACCTAAAGGCTTAGGTCATGCTATAAACTGCGCAAAAACATTTGTTGGTAATGAACCTTTTGCAGTAATGTTAGGTGATGATGTAGTTGATAGTGAAGTGCCTTGTCTGAAACAACTTATAGATTGTTACGATGAACATCAAACTTCAATAGTAGGAGTTCAAAAAGTTCCATTAAATCAAGTTTCAAAATACGGTATAGTAAATGGAACACCTATATCAGATAGAGTTTATAAAGTAAATGATGTTATTGAAAAGCCTAAGGAAAGCGAAGCACCATCAAATATAGCTATTTAGGAAGATATATCATAACACCTAGAATATTTGATATTTTAGAAAATACAAAACCTGGTAACGGTGGGGAAATCCAACTTACAGATGCTCTAAAGACGCTAATATCAGAGGAAGATATGTACGCTTATAACTTTGAGGGTAGAAGATATGATGTAGGAGATAAAGAAGGATTCTTAGAAGCTACTGTGGAATATGCACTTAAAAGAGATGATTTAAAAGAAACTTTTATGAATTTTCTTTTAACTATAAAAGATAACGATAAATTTAAAGAAATTTACAATAAGTGCAATAAAGATAAAGCATAGAATTGCTATGATAGATAAAAAGGCTTAACAATTAATTGTTAAGCCTTTTTATCTATCATAGCAATTCTATGCTTTATCTTTATTGCACTTATTGTAAATTTCTTTAAATTTATCGTTATCTTTTATAGTTAAAAGAAAATTCATAAAAGTTTCTTTTAAATCATCTCTTTTAAGTGCATATTCCACAGTAGCTTCTAAGAATCCTTCTTTATCTCCTACATCATATCTTCTACCCTCAAAGTTATAAGCGTACATATCTTCCTCTGATATTAGCGTCTTTAGAGCATCTGTAAGTTGGATTTCCCCACCGTTACCAGGTTTTGTATTTTCTAAAATATCAAATATTCTAGGTGTTATGATATATCTTCCTAAATAGCTATATTTGATGGTGCTTCGCTTTCCTTAGGCTTTTCAATAACATCATTTACTTTATAAACTCTATCTGATATAGGTGTTCCATTTACTATACCGTATTTTGAAACTTGATTTAATGGAACTTTTTGAACTCCTACTATTGAAGTTTGATGTTCATCGTAACAATCTATAAGTTGTTTCAGACAAGGCACTTCACTATCAACTACATCATCACCTAACATTACTGCAAAAGGTTCATTACCAACAAATGTTTTTGCGCAGTTTATAGCATGACCTAAGCCTTTAGGTTCCTTCTGCCTTATGTAATAAATATTTACCATATTAGATATATCTCTAACCATTTTTAAAACTTCGTCCTTACCATTCTGTTCTAATTGTAATTCAAGTTCAATAGACTTATCAAAATGGTCTTCAATTGCTCTTTTATTTCTTCCTGTAATTATTAATATTTCCTCAATTCCAGAAGCAACTGCCTCCTCTATGATATATTGTATTGTTGGTTTATCAACAATTGGTAACATCTCTTTAGGTTGAGACTTTGTAGCTGGTAAAAATCTTGTACCAAGCCCTGCTGCTGGTATTATAGCTTTTTTTACTCTCATAGTTATTCTCCCCTCAAATAGTATAATTATAGAATAGAATTATTATATAATCTTATTTGAAAATATTGAAAAACGAAAATTTCCCTTTACTTTTTTTAAGGTTCAATTCTAAAAAATCCATCATAGTAACATTATTAATAATATTAGTTTCATTTTGTAAAATCCAGTGGTAAAGTTCTTCATTACTTTTCTTTAATAGTTCATAACCTTCTTTAAGTCTAGTCTTTCTACTCGTAATATTATGTCCATCGCTACCCAAAACATGTATCATATTCCCTTTTACAAATTCTTGCGCAGTTTTTTTTACATCTTTGCCATAATCACCAAGCAAGCTTCCAACATTTGTTTGCATGAGTACTCCTTGTTTTATCAAGTTTATAATCAAATCATGATTATTCATGATTTTGTAATTTCTTTCTGGATGAGCTAAAATTGGTTTAGCTCCAAGTAGCATCAATTCATAGAATATATCTTCTGTATACATAGGAAATTGACCCATAGGAAGTTCAACTATTATATACTCTGTCCCATTAATTCCCCAAATTTTTTTTTCTTTATAGAGTTTTGGTAAACTAGGGTGCATATAAATTTCTAGGCCAGATAAAATTTTTATACTAAAATTTTCTTCTCTTGATGCTAAAACTAACTCATCTAGTTTTTCAGTATATTTTTCACTACTAATTTCAAATTCCTCAGTTATAAAATGAGGAGTAGCACAAATATATTCTACCCCTTCATTCTCTGCATTTCTTAACATCTGAAGGGACATGTCCAAGGTTTTTGCGCCATCATCAATACCATTAATTATATGACTGTGAAAATCTATCATAAACTTACACCTTCTAAATTTTTATTTTTCATTTCCGTAATAGCCCTTATAATATTTAGCATAATAACCGCTTGCGGCTTCAGGAACCTTGTTAAATACAATTCCGAGTACCTTTCCGCCAACTTTATCAATGGCTAGTTTTGCATCTACCACTGCATTTTTCTGGGCTTCACCGTATGAAGCAACAAAAATTACACCATCCGCTATTGTTGATAAAATTTGTGCATCCGTCACTGCAAGAACTGGGGGTGCGTCAATTAAAACTAAATCAAATTCACTTTTTAGTTCTTCAATAAAATCTTTCATTTTTTTAGTTCCTAGTAGCTCTGCTGGATTAGGCGGTATAGGGCCACTTGTTAATATATAAAGGTTATCTATTGTTGTCTTAAATATACATTCTTGTTTTTTTACATCTTGAACTAATATATTGGTAAGTCCTGTAGAATTCGTAATACCTATTTTCTTATGTATTGAAGGTTTTCTTAAATCACAATCTATAAGAATAACTTTTTTGCCGCTTTCAGCCATAGTTAAAGCTAAGTTTGCCATAACAGTAGATTTACCTTCACCAGGACCCGATGAAGTAACTACAATTGATCTAAGCTCTTTGTCTAAGGAAGAGAATTGAATATTAGTTCTAAGCGTCCTAAAAGCTTCTGCGGATCTAGATTTTGGATTTTTTGATGTTACTAAATTTCTTAACATATTCTCACCCTCCTATTGTTTATCTAAATTTAACGGAATAATTCCTATAACCGGTACCCCAGTTAATTTTTCTATTTCTTCTTGACTTTTCACTGTATTATCTAAATATTCTAGTAAAAATGCTATACCCATGGAAATCATGAGGCCAATAAAAAATGCGATTGCCATATTTAATTTAGGATTAGGATTATCTGGTGAAGTAGGTAGTATCGCTTCATCTAAGAGTTGTATATTATCTACTTTTTTAACTTCGGTACTTATAACTTTTAATGACTTAGCTAACTGATTAGCTATATCCATAGCTTCTTTGGGATCCTTAGATTGAACTGTTATGGATAAAAACTCAGTATCTCCTTTAGGTGCTACTGATACCATGTTTTGAAGCTCATTCGGTTCAATATTTAACTTAAGTGCTTCAATAACGTGTTCTGAAACCCTTCTTGATTTAGCAAACTCACTATAAGTTTTAACTAATTTTTGATACATAATTACATCATTATAATTTGACTGAGACTCAGAACCTGTCTCTATTTTTCCAATAATTACAGCTATATCACTTTTATATGTAGGTGTGATGACAAAATAACTTAAAACTCCACTAAACACCGTTGCCCCTATTGTGATTAGAATCACCAACAGTATCCTTTTTTTTATAATATTAAAGTACTCCATTAACTCCATTATTTACCCTCCGCCAATATATTTTCTAACTTAAGTACTATTTCATCCTCTGGATCTATTTTTCTAGCTATGTCTAAATGCAACCTTGCATCATCAAAGTTTTTAGTGTTTATGTAACACATAACAATATTTGTACATATCTCTATAGACTTTGTAACCTGGAATGCTTTTCTAAAGTACTTAATAGCCATCTCGTAGTTTTCAAGAAGGGCGTAGTTAATACCAAATTCATTTACTACTTCAATTAAATCCGTATCAATTGCTTCAGCTTCGTTTAAATAGTATATAGCTTTTTCATAATTTTGAAGGTGTCTATAAGCTATAGCACAATGATAATATATGTCTGGCTTATCTCCTAATTGGTCCATTAGTGGAATCAGAATTCGAAGTGCATCAGTAGGATTACTATGCACCAACTCTTTTGCCCTATCATAACTTGTTATAGTTTCCAAAGTGTTTTTAAGTTGCATAACCTCTGTCGATTGTTCACCGCCATTTGTAAAATAATTATTTAAAGCTATCAATGCTAAATCAAATTTACTCTCATCATTATGAACTAAAGATTCATATAAATAAGGGGTACTATACTGTTCTATTTTTTTAGCCTTTTCTACAAGTCCTAACTGTTCATCCTTGAACATAATATTAGTGGATCTTAATTTATCCACTACAAGGAATATTTTATCATAATTATCCTTATTACTTTCTATAGCTAGTAGTCCCTTTAAAATAATGTACGCTTCTTCATAACTTTCATTTTTAATTTCTTTAAAGATAACACCCTTGATAAAGCCTATTGAGTTTGAAGTAGTATTTATAATTTCTTTATACTGGTCATTGTATCTAAAGTGTTCATCCGCTCCTAAAACATAGAACATTCCTTCAATAAATAAATTAACTGGTATATTATCAAAATCTTCCTTTTGCTTAACCTTTTGAATTACTTCATTAGTTCGCACAGGAAAATATATGTCCTCCAAAATCACATAATCATTAATTTTGCTATTCTTTTTTATTTCTAAAAAAAGAATTTCTGATAATTTCTCCGAAAAATAAGTTTTAATATCCATTCTTACCCCTTCCTACTAGTCC
>JANZQE010000053.1:0-2726 GCA_038040705.1 Clostridium sp.
TTCAATTGCCTATTTACATAAGGAAGGGTATACGTTAAAAACATATACCCCCTCCCTTATTTATTGTTTATTAAAACTACATACCTTTTGCTGCCATATCTACATTAGCCCAATAGAAATCTACACTTGGACCTGCTCCTCTAGTAACAACGTCTGTTAAATAATTTTTAAAAGTATAATGAGCTATTCTGAAGTACTTAGGTGCAATAGCCATATCTTCCATTAACAATTTTTCAGCATCATATAAGTAACCCATTCTAATTGTTGGATCTGATTCTTTTTTAGCATCTTGAATTAATTTATCAAATGCTGGATTATTATACTTACCATGATTGTTCCCATTAGTGGATTCAAATAGATCTAAGAATGTCATCGGATCCATATAATCTGGGCCCCAACCACTACCGCAAATACCAAAGTCTCCAGATTTAAGTCTAGCTAATTTGTCACCCCATGCAACTGGTACAAGTTTAATATCAATTCCAATAGCTTTTAAATCTGCTTGTAATTTTTCACCTTGTTTTTTACCAACATCAGATTGATCTATTAAAACATCTAATGTTTCTAATTTATCAAGTTTTAATTCTTTAAGTCCTAGTGCTAAAGCTTCTTTAGCCTTATCTACTTGATGATCTTCAATTAAAGCTTCACCATTTTCCTCACGGAAGGACTTATCAAGACCTGGGAAGAAATTTGGAATTAATGAAAGTGCAGGTGCATCTCCTATTGTAATACTATCTACTAAACCCTGACGATCTTGTGCTAAAGATATAGCTTTTCTTATATTAACATTTTGTGTTACTGGATTGTTAAATAAGTTAAACTCAAGATAAAATACACTATAATCAGGCTTATCAATTAACTCTTGTAGTTCATTTTGATCAAGCACTGCTTTATCTTGAAAATCCTTCAAATCATTAGCTTGAATTGCGGAACCGTCTAAAGCTCCTGTTTTTAAAAGATTTGTTCTTGTAGCAATATCATTAACAACTTTTAATTTGATTGTATCAATTTTTACATTATCTTTATTCCAATAATTCGGATTTTTTTCTAGTGTAAAGCTGTCTTTATGTTTCCATTCTGTAATTTTCCATGCTCCATTACTGTTTAATCCTGTAGTTTCAAGAGCGTAGTCATCTGGATGAGCTTTGTAAAAAGCTTCATTTACAGGGGCATAAACAAAATTAGCAGTTAGTCCTACAAAATAAGGTACTACTTTTGAAAGTGTAACTTCAATATTTCCATCTTTCTCTGCAATTCCAACCTTTGACCATAAATCTGCTTTCATTGTATCAAATGTTGTCATCATATCTGCTGGCATTAGCTTAAATGCATCAGCAACCTTAGAAGTCAATTCTGCTTTTTTAGTTTTATCTTTCTCAGCATCACGACTTTCAACTAAAGCTTTAAATGTTGAATCTTTTTCAGCATAGTAAGATTCACTAGTAAAACTTGCATACTCTGCAGCTCCTACAATATAATCAGTAATCATAAATCCATATTGACTGTTTCCGTCAAGTGCAAGTTTCCATCCAAAGAAGAAATCCTCAGCGGTAACCTGTGTTCCATCAAGCCATTTTGCATCTTTGTTAAGTTCAAATGTATAAGTATTAGTTGCTTCATCTAAACTCCAACTTGATGCAACTCCCGGTTCATATTTACCTTCTTCTTTACCAAAACGAACTAAACTTTCCATATACATATTTGCAATTTGGAAATCGATTTGTCCTGTCATCATCTGTGGGTCCAAAGTTTCTGGTTCATCTGAAGAGTAATAATTTAAAACCTGTGGTACGTTATCATCTTTCTTTACTTCATCTGTTTTTTTGTTGCATCCAGCAAGTACAGTTGTAGATACAAGCATAGCTACTACCAAAGACGCTAATATTTTTTTCTTTTTCATTAAATGATCCCCCCTGTTTAGTTAATATAAAACTTTGTTTTCATAATATATCTAAATTACGAAAAGACAAATTTTCATTTACCCTTTCATAAATTTATTCCGTTAGTAGAAGAGTTTTTTAATTAAATATATTAATTATTAACTGAATCATTAATTAACAGCACTTGCAATTGTACAAATTATTCAACTTATTTTTTTTATATTATCATGAATTTTTTTAATTGTCAATGAAATCCTTCACTTTATAGTGCTAAAGCATGATATTCACTCACTAATTAATTCACTTATAAACTTCCGATTACTGCATATTTATTCTTTCAAATTGACTAGAGGCGATACAAATCGGTATGTTTTAATCTTTTTTAAAAATTATCATTGCATAAAACTCGCATAATAAACAGACTATAGTTGTTATAAAAATATAGCTTTAACAAAATAATAATCATGTTATTAATTCATATGCAATAATATTTTGATTATTACCTTGCAAATTATATTTAAATAACCTTGATTGTTTTTAAAAGTATATATATTTTCAATTAGTGGTTATATGATATAATAAAATAAGAAAATGCTTCACTAAACTCAATCTAAATTAATAAGTATATATTAGTAATATAAAAAAATAACTTCGCGGAGGTAATTTTATGCATGTTTTTAAAGGTTCAGGTGTTGCAATAGTAACTCCATTTAATGAGAGAGGGGTAGATTTCAAAAAACTTGAGGAATTAATAGAATGGCACATTAATTCCAAAACAGATGCTATTATAGTATGTGGCACTACTGGAGAAGCTTCTACTATGTCGGATCAAGAAAAAAAAGA
>JANZQE010000054.1:0-19553 GCA_038040705.1 Clostridium sp.
CTCTAATTATCAAATAGCAGTCTAAACATGTGGACTTTAACGTAAACTAGAGTATAGCATGAATAGTTTACGTTAATCCCCCGACTATCTAGAATGGCTCCGTTTGGCTTTTCTAAGAAATCGGTGTATAATGAGACATAACTGTATTGGTTGTGAAGGGTTGATATAATGCAAAATGTATTACAAAACATGAATAGCAAATGGAAGGAAAAAACCATGAAAGCGAAGAAAAGTGATTATCTTCAAAAAATTTACGAGAAAAGTCCTACTACAGGGAATTATGTTATACAAGTTGCCTTAGATAAGTATAATGATATATTTAACGATTGGGATCATGCTCCTTTTAAGAAAAGAGACATGGATCCGGATTTAGCAATTTTTCTTGAAAATTGTTTTGAAGAAATTCCGGACAAACATGGAGTGGATATATGTTTCTACTTGCCAAAAGAAGGAAAAGACGTAAATAGAGAAGAATCTTTAATTGCAGGTATTAAAACCTATTATTCTTTTTATTTGCACCAAGAAATTAAAGTTTTAAAAGGAAATTATCACAAGATAGTTAAGTATATAATTGCATCACTTAGTCTCCTTGCAGTGTCTGTTTTTTTAGGTACAACTGTGGGTGATAATATATTTCTTGGAACTATACAACAAGGATTTAATATTGGTGGCTGGGTGTTTTTATGGGAAGTCATTTCAATGGTATTCTTTAGAGGACGCGAAGTTAGCTCTGAGATTACTAAATATCAGAGGTTTTTAAGTTCATTAATTTATTTTAAATATAGTAATTAGAATTTATTATTCTTATCTATAAGGAAGAAAAGCAATTTTAAATAAAATAATAAACAACATAATAAACACAAACCCTTTCTATAGATGTAAAATAGAGGGGGTTTGTGTTTTTCATAAGTATCAAAATTAGACAAAGGGGGAAATCTATGATTAAAAAAATAGTACGGTTTATAAAAGGGAATTTAGATCGAAATAAGAAAAAAATAATAAATAGTATGGAAAATTTGGACAAGTACACGAGTGATATAAAAATAGCGTTAATTATAACAACAATAATAGTATTCAGCATAATAGGAGGGTATATAAACACGGGGCTAGGAATAGTAGTAGATTCTGGTATTTTAATAACTATAGGGGTACTTGCACTACTGCTAAGTATGGCTTTGATTAAATTGATTTTTAAAATACTACGCCCTTTGCCTAGAAAAACAGCTATTATTTTACTTTCGGGAGTTTTAATATTAACTATTGTTTTTAAAGGTTTTTTATTTATAGAGCTATGGCAAGCAATCGTTTGTACTCTTTTAATTGTTGTGGTAGAAACGTCTATGGCTATTAACATAAAAAAAATGAGACAAAAGAGTGTTAAGAAAAATAAAGTGCTGTTTTTTTTACTCATTAGTATAGGCGTAAATGTATACATAGGTATTTGGACATTTACTAATGTAGATTTAAGTTTTAAACAGGTAAATGAAACAAAGATTTCAAATGGAGTACAAGCAGTTTTTAACAGTGAATCTGACTTTGAAAATCCATTAAAAGACGGCAAATATACTGTAGGCTCATTAACTTATGGAAGTGGTAACGATAAAAGAACAGAATTTGGTGAAGATGCTAAGTTAATATCTGGTACTGTAAATGCTACTCAAATGGTAGGAGAAATATCAGGATTTAAGGGTAAAATGAGAGAATTATTCTGGGGTTTTACTGAGAGTGAATATCCTTTAAATGGTACAGTGTGGTATCCAAAAGAGGAAGGTAAGTTCCCCTTAGTTATTATAGTTCATGGCAATCATGCTATGGAAGATTATTCGGATAGCGGATATGCGTATTTAGGAGAATTACTTGCTAGTCAAGGATTTATAGCAGTATCTGTGGATGAGAATTTTTTGAATGGCTCTTGGAGTGGAAGTATAGGAAATGAAAATGATGCAAGAGCGTGGATGCTTCTTAAACATTTAGAGGTTTTTGAAAAGTGGAACCAAAGCAAAGATAATATTTTTCATGAAAAAGTGGATATGGAAAACATAGCATTAATAGGCCATTCAAGAGGTGGAGAAGCAGTGGCTACGGCAGCAACGTTTAATAAACTTGACTTTTATCCAAATGATGCGGATATAGTTTTTGATTTTGGGTTTAACATTGTGTCAGTAGTAGCTATTGCCCCTACAGATGGACAGTACAAGCCAGGTGGTAAGTTAACACCACTTGAAAATGTTAATTATTTGGTGCTTCAGGGTTCGCAGGATGGTGATATATCAAGTTTTTATGGTGATTTACAGTATGACCGCGTTGCGTTTACTGATGATAAAGAGTATTTTAAATCATCCCTCTATATTGAAGGGGCTAACCATGGGCAGTTTAATACTACCTGGGGGGATATTGATATAGGTGGACCTAGTGGACTGTTTTTAAATGTAAAGCCAATGCTTGGGGGGGAGGAGCAGAGAAAAATTGCAAAGATATATATATCATCATTTTTACAAAATACACTTTATAACAAAAATGATTATATTAAATTATTTCAAAATTATAATTATGGGCAAAAAATATTACCTAAGACAAAATATATTAGTAAATTTGAGGATTCAAGTTATAGCGTAATAGCAAATTTTGAGGAGGACGTTGATATAACTACAGGTACACTTTCAGGAGTAAAGCTTAAAGGTGAGCGTTTTAGATTCTGGAGGGAGAAAGATGCTCCTTTAAGGAATGAGGATGAAAAAAACAATAGTGGAGTATTTCTTAGGTGGAAAAATACTTATAGCATTGGAACAAAAGACAAAAAAAGTTTTGCAACTTATAAGGTTGAATTACCAAAAGATTTCTCTAAGAAGGAGCTGAATCAGAGTAGCATATTAAACTTTTCATTGGCTGATACAGGATTTAGTGAAAATATAGACAATATTGATTTAACTATTGAAGTTAAAGATAAAAATGGATTAGTTTCAGAGGTAGCTTTAAGTGAGATTGGAGTTTTAAATCCTGCATTTAAAGTGAAATTTACCAAATGGTCATTTTTAGAGAAAATATATGATAATGAAATAGAGATGGCGCTTCAAAGTTATAGAATACCACTCGAAAAATTTATGGACAAAAATCCTGAAGTTAGTCTTAGTAATATTGAATATATTAATTTTATATTTAATAAAACCACTGAAGGTGAAGTATTATTAGATGACATAGGTTTTACTAACTAAAAAAAAGATAGAGATTACGGCTATAAAAGCCATCTCTATCTTTTTTAGTTTTACCACGATTTATTTTTAAGCTTTTCTATTCCGATTTTAACTCGCCTTATACTCTCATCTTTACCTAAAATCTCAGCAAGCTCAAAAGCACCGCCTGGAGATGAAGCTTTACCAGATAGAGCCGTTCTTATTGGCCATAACATTTGACCGTTTTTAACTCCTAGTGTTTTAATGAATTCCATTATTGTAGTGTGTAATGAATCAAGTGACCAATCAGTTAGATTTTCTAGTATTGGTAACACACTTTCTAAATTTTCTAATGAATTTTCTGGTGTAGTTTTCATTTTTTTGTGCACATATAAATCAATATCATATTGTGGTAAATTCCAAATGAAGTCAATATGACTAGGGATTTCATTTAGTAACTCTACTCTTGTTTGAACAAGAGGGCTTATTTTCATAAGATCTATATTGCTTTCAGTTATTAAATCACTGTAAAAAGGCATAGCCATCTTATGGAAGACTTCTATGGGTAGTTTTTTAATATATTCTCCATTCATCCATTTTAGTTTTATAGGATCAAAAACTGCTGGAGATTTACTCATGTTTTTGTAATCAAAGGCTTTAACTAGTTCCTCTAGATTAAAAATTTCTTCGTTAGTTCCTGGATTCCATCCAAGTAAGGAGATGAAGTTAATTATTGTTTCCATCAAATATCCAGATTCAAGTAAATCCTCAAAGGATGAATGACCACTTCTCTTACTTAATTTTTGATGTTCTTCATTTGTTATTAGTGGACAGTGTACATAAATTGGGACTTCCCATCCAAAAGCCTGGTATAACCTATTATATTTTGGAGATGAGGATAAATATTCATTTCCACGAACAACATGAGTAATATCCATTAAATGGTCATCAACTACATTTGCAAAATTATAAGTAGGGAGACCATCAGTTTTTATAAGTATCATATCATCTAGCTCTGAGTTATTTACTGAAATTGAACCGTATATTGCGTCATTAAATGATGTAAACCCTTCAGTAGGATTATTTTGTCTTATAACATATGGCATGTTTTTAGATAAGTTCTCTGCTATTTCTTCTTTTGAAAGATTTAAGCAATGCTTATCATATCTGAAATTACCACTATTTCCTTCTACTTCAGATCTTAGGTTATCAAGCCTTTCTTTTGTGCAGAAACAGTAATAAGCTTCTCCACTGTCTATTAACTGTGTTGCATATTTAATATAGATGTCACGCCTCTCGCTTTGTACATAGGGGCCGTAATCTCCACCAAGGTCAGGGCCTTCATCGTGCTTAAGGCCTGTAAGTTTTAGAGTGTTATATATTATATCTACAGCACCTTCTACAAATCTTACTTGGTCTGTGTCCTCTATTCTTAATAGAAAGTCTCCATCTTCATGCTTAGCTATTAAGTAAGCATATAGCGCAGTTCTCAAATTACCAACATGCATTCTTCCAGTTGGACTTGGCGCAAATCTTGTTCTTACTTTTTTAGTATTCATTTTTTTCACTCCTATTGTTTAATTTTCTTTATAAATCAAAGAATTCAGTTAAAAACGTGTATTTTGGAAGGCCATTTTCTATTGATATTTTAGGTTCTCCCATTATTAATGGTAAGGTGTAATCATAGGCTTCCTTTGTAACATTATTACCCTCTGCATTTATCCATTCCATAGGAAAATATTTAATGTTATTAGCAACCTTAGATGCTTCAAGTACAAAAGTTTCTGCGGCATATGGAGCATTTGAAAGTCTTTTTATGCCTATCATATTTCCGCTTATTCCGTTAACTGAATATGTAATAGCGGCTTTGCCCACCTCAAAGGCTTCATCAATATCTGTTTGAGATGCACAGTGCATAGCACAGCGTTGAATTGTAGAAAGTTCTAAAACCCTAACTTTTTCAGCGGTATTAGTGCTTAAAAGTGACTCTTTAAGATAGCCACAAACTCCACCTAACT
This sequence comes from Clostridium sp., assembly GCA_038040705.1. Classification (GTDB taxonomy): domain Bacteria; phylum Bacillota; class Clostridia; order Clostridiales; family Clostridiaceae; genus Clostridium_AD. The sequence continues at coordinate 5,189 of JANZQE010000054.1, forward strand.
GAGTGTGTCCGAATTTATCGTTAACCGTAACCGTAGTTTCACCTAAGAATCTACCTTCTTTAGTTCTAATTCCCTCTGATACTACTACGAAAACATGATTTTTCTCAGTAAGTTTTTTACTTACATCAGCTAAGAACTTATCTGTATCAAAAGCTACTTCTGGAAGATAGATGAAATCTGCAGCAGGACTACCGTTAATAGTTGCAATACAAGCACTAGCTGCAAGCCACCCGGTATCTCGTCCCATAGTTTCAAGTATGAACACTCCTTTTGCAGGATATACACTGGCATCTAGGAAGTTTTCAAGAACTGAAGTTGCAATTAGTTTGGCTGCACTTCCAAAGCCAGGGGTATGATCCATAATAGGTAGGTCGTTATCTATAGTTTTAGGTATGCCTATAAATTTTACGTCCTTATTATGTTTCTTCGCGTAGATGCTGAATTTATGTACAGTATCTTGTGAATCATTACCACCTATATAGAAAAAGGTTTTAATTTGGTATTCTTCTAATATTTCAAAAAGTTTTATGTACTCTTCAGGGTTTTCTTCATGGGATTTTAACTTATATCTGCAAGAGCCAAGACCTGAGGACGGAGTATACTTTAATCCGCGAGTTTCATCATAGGGAATGCTCGATAGGTTTACAATATGCTTGTCTAAAATACCTTGTATTCCATTTATGCCAGCATAAACGTTATCATAAAAGTGAAGACTATTATTGGTTTCTAGAATTCCCATGGCGCTAGCATTTATTACAGAAGTTGGGCCTCCTGATTGCGCTACTATACAATTTTTCATATATGAATTTCCCCTTTCATAGGACATCAGTTGTAATTACAATCTATAGTAATTATAATATATAAGTTTAAGTTACTCAAGGCAGAATGAAACTTTTAAGCTCATTCAAGTACATTTAAGTAATGAAAATGATTTTTTAATTGCGAAAGTATAGAAGATTGTAAAAAAATTGGTAAAAATTTAAATGTTCCAAAAAATTCAGAGACTAATTTGGTTATTAATGATAAAATATACATATAGTATTTTAAACATTCTGCAAAGTCTTTGCTTTATTAAATCAGGAGGGATACAATGGCAATTCATTCAGGTAATCATGGGAAAAAAATAAAAAACAACATAATTTTAAAAGAAGTTAATATCAGGGGAAATTTATGTGGGGAATTCGCAGAGTACACTATCGACCATGTTTATGAAAATAGAGGATCAAATGATGTAGAAGCAGTTTATACATTCCCAATTCCTGAGAGAGCAGTTATATCAGGATTCGAAGCAGTACTTGGTGGGAGGACTATAAAAGGATTAATACAGGATAAGGAAGAAGCGAGTAAAATATATGAGAACTTTAAGGATAAAGATAATGCCACTATTCTTTTAGAGGAATTTAATGATAATATATTCAGGATAGTTATTGGGAAAATAATTCCTAATGAAGTTGTAAAAATAAAAGTGTCTTATTTAGAAGAACTTAGCTATGAAAATAGTAATTTAAAATTAATTATTCCAACAATAGTTACTCCAATAAATCTTTCTAAAGATGAGGCATTAATTTCTGGTGAAGATCATAAAACAGGTAAAACTTATAATTATAAGTTTACTTTAAGGCTACTTATAGAATCTTTAACAAAATTAGAATTTAAGTGTTCATCACATAAACTAAAGGTTGAGTATGAAGAAAACAATCTTTATAAAGTAACTTTAGATGGAAAAAACCAAAAAATGAATAGTGATTTAGAAATAATTTTAGAAGAACAAGAAAAATTAGAAACAACTGGAATGATTTATGATTATCCAAGAGAAGATAAGGGTATTTTATACTTAAGATTTATACCAGAAATTGAAATAGAGCAAGAAGTATCGGGATCAAACTATATATTCCTTCTTGATTTATCTGAGTCAATGGACGGAAATAAATTAATAGAGGGTAAAAATGCGCTTCAGTTATGTTTAAGAAATTTAACACTAGGGGATACCTTTAATATTGCAGCATTTGGAGATAACCTTCACCACTTTTCCAAAGAGTTAAAGGTTGATTTTAACGAAGAAAATCTAAGCAATGCTAGCAAGTGGATCCAAGACCTTGTAGCAGAAAAAGATGCAGTTATATTTGATGCAATCAAGTATGCGCTACTAGAAAAAAGTGAAAGTGAAGAAAATATAATATTCCTGTTTACAGATGACATGGTCCAAAATGAAAAAGAAATATTAGATTTTGTAGAAGCAAATATCAAAGAAAGCAGAATATTTCCTTTTGGAATAGATACTTCAGTAAATAGTTATTTCATAAATAAGTTAGCTCAGATTACCTATGGCGTAGCGGAAGTTATTTATCCTGGTGAGCGAATTGAAGACACGGTTCTTAAACAATTTAATAGAATTAAAAACCCTCAAATTACTGACATTGAAATAGATTGGGGTAAAATGAAAGTAGAAACAACGTTCCCAAGAACTATTAACTATATGTATGATAAAGAGCCATTTTCTATTTTTGCTAAAATTATTGGAGAAGTCGAGGGTGTTGTGACGATAAGAGGGAAAGTTGGTAAAAGTCGAATTCAAAGAAGAATTATGCTGAATGACTTAGAACTCGAAGAAAATGTTAATTTAATAGAAAAAGTATGGTATAAAAAAAGAATAGAATCTCTTCAACATAGAGTTAAGTATGAACGAGGAGAGCTGCAACAAGCAATGAACGATAAAATTATTGAAATTTCTAAAAGTGTAGGTATAATTTGCAAGGAAACTTCTTTTATTCTTTACGAAGAAATGGAAGACCCAATACTCGGGATAAGAATACGGGAGATATTGCCTGTTAAAACCACGAAAAGTTTAGAGCTTTCTTATGTTAAATTAGATGATGATTCTGAATCTGCATCATTCTATTATAAAGATTTATCACAATTAAAAGATAACAATGAAAGATATGATAATTTTCACAAGAATGAAATGTTAAGAGTGTTAGCTTCTAATCAACTTGCTAGTGGGGCTTTTGGTGTGAATGTTGAGAGTGGAATAGAAAGCAATATTAAATATACTATTAAAGCAATGTTAGCATTTATAATAGGTAATCATGACGTTAAGTTGTATACTAATCAATTAAATAAATCACTGGAGTTTTTAACAAAAACATTGAAAAACTCTGATTTAAATTTAAGTAAAGAGGTATATACACAATTATTACTAGTTCTAAAATTATCTATTAAAAGGAATATAGTACTATCTTCATCCAAAGTGGTTGTAGAAAAGAAAATAAATGAAATAGAAGAAACATTTAAATTGAAGGATATAGATTTAATGCAAATTCAAAATGAATTTCTTAATGAGTTAAAGGAAAGTTCAAACGAATCAAAAGATACACTGAATTTTATAATTAATACGACTATTTTAAAAACAGTTTAAGATTAGTACAAAAATCCTATATGCTTAGCATGTGGGGTTTTTGTATTATTTGATATTCATGGTATATTATAATCATAAGTAAAAGAAGAAAATAAGGTGTTTTTAAAAGTAGGGAGTAATTATTATGACGGTAGAACTTATTAGAGATTTAAAATACGACAAAGAGGAAATAGCCCGAAAAAGGGATGATATAAGAAATAAATTCATTATTAAATCTGAAAATGTGACTAGTGGCAAGCTTCAGTGCATGTCAAATGAGGACCTTAGAATTTTATTCTATTTGTATGATGAAGAATTTTTTTATGGTTACTTTAATAGAGAATTCAAAGGGAGTTTAATTTTTTCACTGTCAACTAGGATGACCTCTGCGGCAGGAAAAACCATATACAGTAGAAAGATAAAACAATTAAAGGAAGATGAAGAGAATTATGAAATTAGAATGGGCATAAAATTCTTTTTCGAGTATTACAAGGTGGAAAGAGAAAAAAAAGTATCAGGGATAAATACTAAAGACTCTTTAGAAGCATTCCAAATAGTCTTTGAACATGAATTATGCCACTTATTGGAACTACATATTTATAAAGAATCTAGTTGTAAAAAGCTTAGATTTAAAACTATGGTTTATAAAATATTTGCTCAAACAGAAGTGAATCATCAGCTTCCAAGTCAAAAGGAAATAATATCAGAAGAGTATGGGCTAACAATAGGACAAAAGGTGAGTTTTTTAAGTGAAGGTAAAAAATATAGTGGATTTATTCATAAAATAAATAAAAGAGCAACAGTTATGGTTTTGGATAAGAAAGGCATTTATAGAGATGCACAATCAAATAAATATTCTAAATGGTATGTGAATTTTGTAAATTTAATTTGATATAAGAGGATAGAGTATATAGTATATTAATAAAATATTATATATTAATTAAATATATGATATAATTCTAGTAGGATATTTTACAAAGGATGGTGGCAAATATGAAGAAAATTCTTTCAGCAATATTATGTAGTGTTTTAATCTTTACACTTTCAGGTTGTGAAAAATCTGAGGTGAAAAATGACAATGATTCAAAAGTCGTTATCAAAGAAACGGTAAAAGATGAAGTTAAAGAAGAAACTAAAGAAGAAACTAAAGACGAAATCACAGATGAAGCAATAAAAAGCAAAGAAGTTGTATTATATTTTAGTGATGACCAAGCTATGTACTTAGTGGGACAAAAGAGAAATATAGAAGAACTTACAGCTAAGGCTATTATATTAGAACTTATAAAAGGACCAAGTCGACTTGAAGGCGAAGAAGAATTGTATGAAACATTGCCATCTGAGTTGAAATTATTAGATGTGCAGGTTAAAGAAGGAATAGCCAGTGTTGACTTTAGTGGTGACTCAATCGAAGCTATATCAGGTGGATCCACAGGAGAGGGAATGGCTTTATATTCAATTATAAACACTTTGATTTCAGAAAATAACTTAGGTATAACAAAGGTTCAATTCCTCGTTGATGGAAAAAAAGTAGATTCTATTAAGGGTCATTATGATGTTAGTGTACCTATGATTGAAGATAAAGATATGATAAAAAAATAATATTTAATACAAAACAATATACAAAAATAAAAAGGCAAGTTATTATTAACAACTTGCCTTTTTAACCTAGGATTTTTAAACAACTCAAAACAATCTACCGCTACAACATATATACATACCTACACACCCACATCCAATCTTCCGACAACATAAGAGCATTACAGCACACATATACATCTTTACTTGACAATATAGAACACCTTGGGAGCCAAAAATAATCTCTCGACCAAGAATAACCCCTAGTTATATAATAGACACACAAACCAGTATGTTAGTCTACTTTGCATCATACCTCGTTGAAAGAAACCTTTGATAGTACAACTAACAACAAAACACCGATCACCTTGCCTGATACAAAATATCCGTCACATCTTTGATTTGTTATTTATTTCATGTGCCTAATAAAACCTGCGGCAACCTATACCATCTTAGCTCGACTATTACACATCCCGGAAAACCATATATATACAGTTGGGCACATATACAGCTGTTAAGAACCCATAATAATCTTCCCTCCGGCATATAAAAAACCCTTTCGGATATCGTATACACCTTTGGCCGAATACTCAAACACTAGCTCTAGCATAGAAGCACTCTTGGCTCAACCACTTTGAATCATCATTGATATTATTGTATGCTTTTTTAAAATTTATATACTAAGATAAATTTGGAAAAATTAATTATTCGTAAAAATGTCTTTTATAGAGTTTACTACAAAATTAACATCCTTTTCAGAAACCCAATTGTGAGTTACAAAACGCATTAAACCATCTTCTTCTCCATTGATTTTAACACCTTTACTATAAAGCTGTTCTACTAATTTATCGCTGCTAAATCCAGTTTCATTCATATCAAAGAAAACCATATTAATATGAATGTCTTCCATATTTACTACTATGCCAGGGATTTTTGATAGTTCCGTTCCTAGAAGTATAGCGTTTTTATGGTCAATTTTAAGCTGTGGAATCATTTCCCTTAACGCGACTAGGCCAGCTGCAGCCAAAATACCACATTGCCTTAAACCTCCACCTAATAGTTTTCTTTTCTTTCTTGCTTTATCAATAAAGCTTTTATCTCCGCAAAGCATAGAACCTATAGGTGCACAAAGAGCTTTAGACATACAAAACATAACAGAGTCACAATATTTAGTAATCTCTTTTGCGTCTACATCAAGGTAGGCAGCAGCATTAAAAAGCCTAGCCCCATCAAGATGAACTGGTACTTCATGATTTTTTGCTATGGTATAAATTTTCTCCATTGTACATAGAGGTATTACCCTTCCAACGGAATGAGCATTTTCTAAACATATAAGACCAGTGCTTGGATAATGAATATCTTCCTCTTCTTTTCTAATTTTAGCTTCGATTTTCTTAGGGTCAAGTTCTCCCTTGTTACTTGTAATAGTTCTAAGCTGAACGCCTGCAATTATTGATGAGGCACCAACTTCATGCATTACTATATGGCAGTCATCAGCAAGAATAACTTCATTACCATGATTGCAATGGGTAAAGAGTGCTAGCTGATTTCCAAAAGTACCACTTGGTACAAATAGTGCAGCTTCTTTAGAAACAAGTTTAGCCGCGTATGCTTCAAGTGCTATTGCAGTTGGGTCATCCCCGTAAACATCATCTCCAACTTCAGCGGTAAACATGGCTTGTCTCATATTCTGGGTGGGTTCAGTTACAGTATCACTTCTTAAATCGATAAATTTCATTGGTTTCCCCTCCTATTAATCACTATATATACCATTATAACTTATATTTTTTAATGTGCCTAATATTAGCATATCAAACAATTCACATTTTTCATTTATAGCATCATGATTGCCATAAATTTAGGAAAACTGAAGGTGAAGATTTAAATAAATATTTGAATGAGCTTTAAGCAAAACAATTTTCTTTCACATAGGTGTATAAATAATGGTATAATTAATCTTTAGTGAGTTATAACTTACAGAGTTTTATTATTGTAATTAAAAGGAAAGTGAAGTGGTACATATCAGTAAGGCATTATTTATTACAGAGAAACCAAGTGTTGCAGCAGAATTTGCAAAAGCCTTAAAAATAAATGGGAGAAAATCAGATGGATTTATAGAATCTGACAAAGCGGTTGTTACATGGTGTGTGGGACATCTTGTTACTATGAGCTACCCTGAAAAGTATGATGTGAAGCTTAAAAAATGGTCTTTAACTACCTTGCCATTTTTGCCTAAAACATATAAATACGAAGTTATAGACGGCGTAAAAAAACAATTTAATATTGTTAAAAATCAATTGATTCGCGAAGATATTGACAGGATTTATGTTTGTACAGATTCGGGGCGTGAAGGGGAATATATTTATCGTTTAGTGGATGATTTGGCTGGTAATCCTGTAAAGCAAAAGCGAAGAGTATGGATAGATTCACAAACAGAATCAGAAATTATTCGAGGAGTTAAAGAGGCAAAGGATTTAAGTGAATATGATAATTTATCGGAAGCTGCTTATTTAAGAGCAAAAGAGGATTATCTAATGGGAATTAATTTTTCCAGGCTTTTAAGTTTAGTTTATGGAAAAACTGTAAGTAGCTATCTTGGGAAAAATTATATAGTTATTGCAGTAGGTAGGGTAATGTCCTGTGTACTTGGAATGGTGGTTCAAAGAGAAAGAGAAGTTAGAGAATTTATTGTTACTCCTTTTTATAAGATCATTGCCAGTTTTAACGTAGAGGAAGGCTGTAATTATGATGGTGAATGGAAAGCCTTAGAAGGCTCTAAATATTTTGATTCACCACTACTCTATAATGAAGGTGGATTCAAGACTGAGGAAACTGCACAAAAGTTAATAGGAGATCTCAGGGATTCAAGTAGTGATGGTAACGCTATAGTGGAAAGCATTACCAAAAAGAAAGAAAATAAAAATGCTCCACTGCTGTTTAATTTAGCAGAAATACAAAATGAGGGTTCTAAAATATATAAAATAAACCCAGAACAAACTCTTAGTCACGTTCAAGCACTATATGAAAAGAAAATGCTTACATACCCAAGGACAGATGCTAGGGTACTATCTACATCAGTGGCTAAAGAAATAGACACTAATATAAGAAAATTAACCGCTTTAAAAGGAGAATCTGATTTAAAAGCAGCAGCAGAGAATATTCTAGATAAAAAGTGGTACAGTAATATAGCTAAAACAAAGTATGTTGATGACAACAAAGTTACAGACCATTATGCTATTATACCAACAGGAGAAGGTCTTCAAAACTATTCATCACTTAAGGATCTAGAAAAGAAAATTTATAATTTAGTGACTAGAAGGTTTTTGGCAATATTTTACCCGCCAGCGGTGTATAACAAAGTTTCTGTTATAACAAAAATTGCCCAGGAAAGATTTTTTACCTCAGATAAGGTTTGTACCGAAACAGGCTTTTTGGAAGTTTTGAAACCTGCTAGTGATAGTAATGATAACGAAAGCAAGAACATGAAATTTTTAAGTACTCTTAAAAAAGGTCAAACAGTGAAGCTTGAAGATTTAGTGGTCAAAGAAGGTAAGACCTCTCCTCCTAAAAGATTTACTACAGGTTCAATAATTATAGCCATGGAGAATGCAGGTAAGCTTATTGAAGATGAAGAACTAAGGGAGCACATAAAGGGCTCTGGAATTGGCACAAGTGCCACGCGTTCAGGGATTTTAACAAAGCTTGAGAAAATAGCATACATTAAAGCTAACAATAAACCACAAGTGGTTATGCCTACACTCCTTGGAGAGATTATTTATGATGTAGTGAAAAATTCTATACCAACGCTTTTAAATCCAGAATTAACAGCTAGTTGGGAAAAAGGATTAACAATGGTTACCCAAAGTGAGATAGCTGGGGATTTGTACATGGATAAGCTTGAAAATTATATAATTAAAAATACTGATAGAGTACTTAAATTAAATAATGCCACAAGACTTAAAAACAATTTTGATAGTGTAAGTTCATTTTACAAAAATCCATCAAAGGTCGTGGAGTAATTTTCAAAAAAATAAAAGAATCATATATTGAGCAGATTTAAATTCTACTCATATATGATTCTTTTCTTATTTTATAATTAACTCGAACAATTTTTTAGCGGCTTTTTTAGGGCCATATTTTTCTTGTCCTTTTATGCCAAGGGAAGTCCTGATTTGTCCTACCTGTACCCCTGTTTTAAAGAATTCTTCAAAGTACTGATCCAAAAGCACGTCAACTTGCTCTTGCTTTTGAGCAGGTCCAAAAGGGTTTGCAAAATAGGAGTTTACAAGGCCCATTTCAGTAGTAGTTCCTTTTGCCATCCTTGCCCCACTTTTGCAAACAGCAATTGCATCATTTGGTGTTGTAAAGAAATCAATTTCTGAAGTGTCATCATTTGTTTCTTCATAATTATTTGCATAGAGAAATAAATCTATAGGGTATCCTTTAATAATATCTTTATAACTTGCTACAGGCATAACAAGTCTTGCATTAATTTTATCAGGATTCATAAATATACTTCTATCAATTTCTTTAAGAGCGTAACCCGCATCTAAATCATCAAGTCTTACAAAAGCTCCAATTTCTGTTCCATAAGCTAATGGTTTGTTGCCTCCATTCATAGTTAAATAGCCCATATCATCAAAGACTATGGTCATGTCACTGATATAATCTTCACTTAAACTTCTAAAGGCTTCTAAGCATTCAGACTTACCTGCACCACTATCACCCATAATAACTACGTTAGCACTGTTTCCATTATTCATAACAATATTAACCATTGCTCCATGTATTGGGAGTGAACCGCGTTTAATCATTTTTAGGTTATGAAGTGTCAAAGTCATTTTTTTCACATAGCCAAAATAATCAATGTCATCCCCATAACTTATATATCCCAGCATTATGTTATTTTCTGCATCATCATAAAATACTGTTTCAATTTTAGAATAAGTATCCTTAGCACCAAAAACAAAAACTAAATCGGGGGTAATGCCAGTATATTCTTTTTCTCTTGCCATTTCAAACAGGTTACATAGACTTATTGCATGGGCCATAAAATCTCTGTGAATGTAAATGAAAGCAAGTAAAGTGCCTACTTTAGCAGGGTAACAAAACCAATGTTCTTGGGTTATAAAACAATCTTTCAATGGGTTTTCAAAACACTCTGTAAACATACCATCTCGAGTATTCTTTTTAGGATAGCTTATATAAGGTAAATCTAGCATTATTGAATCAATAAAAGGAATATCTTTCAATAATTCATATCCAGAAGGTAAATCCCAGTTTACATTATTAACAATCAGTCCAGCATTACCACCAGCAGGTAGTTGTCTGTAAACTGTAGGCTTTTGGCCGAGAACATTCTCTCCTATCTTTCTGTATAAATTAAGAATAAGCATAGAAAAGTCATTGTTAGCTTCAACAAAGCTCGTTTTCGCTAAACCATCATTAATTCTATTATTTTGAATTACAGTGTATCTTTCAAGCTTTCTCCAAAAACCATAAAAATCTTCTATAAAATCAATAAAATTTTCTTTGCGATCTATAAAATTGCTATATTTAGTATTCAAATTTTTAATTTCATTTATATTTAATACAGTCAAAAGTTTAAATAAATGTATTATGAAAACATCTAACTCTTCATTTTCTATGCGGGCGTTTTGAAGCAAATATTTATAGATATTTGAGTTTTTCTTTTTTATTTTTCTAAGATATGAGTTAAAAACTCTTCTAAAGCCTTCGCTTTCAAGTAGCTTTTCAGGGCTATTACAATATTTTGAAGTGAAATTTATCATGACTTTATCGTTACTTAGCGAGAATTCTTTTTTCAAATCAGCACCTCCGTATATAATTTAGAATCTTTTAATAATTGAAGCATGTACAAGTTAATAACATCAAAATAACGTCAAAAATTTTCGATTCACCTCATTATACTTCTAAATTGAAATATTAACAATGTTAAATCTGCAAAAAAAACATAGTTTGATCATATTATCTCAATTGTAAAAGTAAATTCCACCCTAAATATATTAAACAATGGATAAAATAAAAGTTTGATAATAAATTATAGTATAATTATTGGATATTCTAAGATATACTTATGATGTGTGTGTAAAATAGATTTGCATATAGATTTATTATTTTGTTAGTATTAGAAGGAATAAAGGGGGAGTGGTATAGTGGAAAACAAAAAATTGCCTCATTTATTGGCAATTATATTAATGGTGATGTGGAGTTTATCGTATTTAAGCATAAAGGTTATAGTGAACGAGGTAAGCCCTGCATTATCAGCATTTTATAGATTTCTAGTAGCCGCAATAATATTATTTATAGTATTGAAAGTAAAGTTTCCAAATGAGAAAGTTTTAAAAGAGGATAGGTTTAAATTGGCATTAGGTGGGCTCTTTGGGATAACAATATATTTTATTTTTGAAAACTCGTCTGTAGCATATACCTCGGCGTCAAATGTGGCAATCTTAATATCTACGATACCTATTTTCACATTATTTTCTCAAAGAATAATTTATAAAGAGAAGATGAGCTATGGGAAAATTATTGGCGCTACCTTAAGTGTAGTTGGAATTATTATAATAATTGCATCTAAGGAAAGGGTAAGCTTTTTTTCAAAGGGAAGTATAGGAGATTTAATGGCCCTTGGAGCAGTATTTTCTTGGGTAATTTATAATATGGTTTGTACTAGTTTTAAAGGGAACTATAAAAGTATAACTATTACTACTTATCAAATAATGTGGGGGTCATTATTTTTAAGTCCTTCACTATTTTTTGGTGGTCTACAAATTCCTTCTACTATAGTTATATTAAACTTAGCGTATTTATCCATTTTCTGTTCTTGTTTTGCTTATATAATATATGTGTATTGTCTAAAAGAACTTGGGGCCACCGTTACCACTACGTATATAAACTTACAGCCAATTATGAGTCTAGTTGCAGCGGCAGTGATCCTAAATGAAGTAGTCACTGCTTGGCAGGTAATCGGGTGCATAGTAATAATAATAGGAGTAACTTTAGTGAGCTTTGATGGTAAGTTTAATTTTCACTTGGGAAAATTGCGTTTATTACATTCACGATGGTTTGATTAGCAATTTCATAATTAACTTGCAATCCATTTCTGCTACATTTTATGATTCCTAATGATTTTAGCTTTTGTAGATGTTGGGAAACGGTGGATTGAGGGAGGTTTAAACAACCCTGCATATAGCTAACGTTACAACTTCCTTTACCCATAAGCCCTCGTATAATACATATTCGTACAGGATGGGCAAGAGCTTTTAATAAATCTGCAATTTCTGTATATTGTTGATAATCGTTATCCATAAAAAATCTCCTAACTATATTTCTTTGAATATAAATATATTTTATTTTTAATTTAGCTTATATATTTCTATATTAATATATAACGATATAAATGTCAATATTTTCACAGTGTTTTATTAATATAAAAAAGAGACTATACTAGCTAAAAAACTAATATAGTCTCTTTTACGATTAAAATTTATTTAAAATCTAATTCTACTGCCACCACGATTATTTTTTCTCTTAATAAAGGATATTAAGAACACAATTAAAATTAAAAGTCCAATAAGTAAAATCGCAACTCCAGCATAGATAATTATGTTGTCTTTAATGAGAGTAGATTTTGAAATCGTTGGATATAATTCAACGCTAATTTTTGAATCTCTTTGTATTAAATCTAGTGTTCCCACAGACGACTCTTTATCAAGTTTCCATGGATTTATGCCTGAAACATTGAAAGTAGTTTCTGGTTTAACATCATTTTTATAATAAGTTACATCTTTTTTTGCAGTAAGCGGAATATCAACTGTTTTTACTGGTCCTATGAAGGGTATAACCTTATAGGGTACAGAAATTGTTTTAAGTTCAGTATCTTTTTTATTAAGTACTTCTTTCTTAGCAGCATAACTATAGTCAATTAGTTTTGTCATATCTTCAAAGACTACTAAATCTTCTGTATCAGGCTCTGATTTCATAACAACCCCTATAATTTTGCGACCGTCACGCTCATATATAGATACTAAGCATCTTCCAGCCTTTTGTGTAACGCCAGTTTTACCACCTACATTACCATCTACTCCAAGAAGTTTATTCCTGTTTTCTATGATAGCTTCGGGGCCATTAGCTGTTTTTACTGTGCTAGTTTTTTTAGCTATTGATTTTTTTACCCATTCGTTTTTGTAAGCGGCTCTTCCTAAAATAGTTATGTCATATGCAGTTGTAAAATGTTCATCAGTCATGGCATCTAAGCCATTTGGTGTGACAAAGTGGGAACCCGTCATTCCTAGCGATACCGCTTTTTTATTCATCATTTCAATAAACTCAGGTGTAGTTCCACCCACGTTATCCGAAATCATATAAGCAATATCATTTCCTGAAAAAAGAAGAAGTGAATCCATTACATTATCTGCTGACATAGTATCACCCACTGCTATGGGATGTAGATTAGCATTATAGGTAAAAGGGGGTTGTGCCTTTGCTAATGCTGTATAGGTCAAATTGTCTGTTATTTTCATATTTTCTGCAAGTAGTAAGCCTGTAAGGAGTTTTGTTATACTTGCTGGGTACATCTTATTATCGATGTTTTTAGTGTAAATAATTTCGTTAGTATCTATATCTACTGAAATGGCAGCTTTACCAATTAAGTCTAGCGGTTTTTCAGCAGCAAAAACAGTTGTAGAAAAAATTAGTGTGAATGCTAGTGTGAATAATATAAATTTACTTCTTCTTTTCAATTTTCATCTCTCCATTATAATCAAATTTTATATTTATTGCCGATAAATACAAAGATAGTATAACATTTTAAGATATTAAGAACAAGTTAACATTTAGTTATGAGAGTTTTTCTTATATTATGCTATAACGAAAAGCAATATAAACTCGTCACTTGCCATTTGGGTGACACTAAAAGGGTTTTTATATGATAAAATAATGGTAAGGCTTAAGTAAAGGCAGAAGGTGGGTATAAAGATGATAAATAAGCTAGAAGAAATATTTAATGAGAGAAAGCCTAAGGTAATAGGCAAATTTAAGGAAAGTGCCGTTATGATATTACTTGTGGAGGAATTAGAAGAGTTATCAGTGGTATTTGAAGTTCGTTCCCAAAAACTAAGGAGTCAGCCAGGGGATGTTTGTCTTCCAGGTGGGCAAGTGGAACAAGATGAGAATCCAAGGGAAACTTCAATAAGAGAATCTATGGAAGAATTAAATTTAAAAAGGGATCAAATCCAATTTATTGGAGACATGGACTATTATATAAGTCCTTATGAAAATAGATTATATGCTTTTGTAGGCAAGCTAAAATATGGTGAAATAAACCCTAACCCTGATGAAGTGGATCACATATTTAAAGTTCCGCTTACATTC